>CAXNGD010000014.1:0-16579 GCA_964201575.1 Acetobacterales bacterium
CGGAGAGACGGAGAGAAGCAAGGAAGCCTCTTTCCTATTCTTCTCCCCGTCTCTCCGTCTCCATGTGAAAATTCCTTGCTTGCTGACCATGTCGACCGCCGCAGATCGGCCAACCGCAATAGCCGTGCCAGCGACCAGCAACGCCCTTCCTACTCATGCTGCACACTGATATCCGGCGCATCGGGGTTCTTCATCCCCACCACATGATACCCGGCATCCACATGGTGCACCTCGCCGGTCACTCCGCTGGCCAGTTCGCTCATCAGGTACACCGCAGCCCCGCCCACATCCTCGATGGTGACATTGCGCCGCAGCGGCGCGTTGTACTGGTTCCATTTCAGGATATAGCGGAAATCGCCGATCCCGCTCGCCGCCAGCGTGCGGATCGGCCCGGCCGAGATCGCGTTCACCCGGATGCCTGCCGGCCCCAGATCGGTCGCCAGGTACCGCACCGAGGCCTCCAGCGCCGCCTTGGCCACGCCCATCACGTTGTAGTGCGGCGTGACCCGCTCGGCCCCGATATAGGACAGCGTCAGCATCGACCCGCCCGGCTTCATCATCCCCGCCGCCCGCTGCGCCACCGCCGCGAAGCTGAAACAGGAAATGTCCATCGCCTGCAGGAATACCGCCCGCGGCGTGTCCACGTATCGCCCGCGCAGATAATTCTTGTCGGCATAGCCGATCGCATGCACCAGGAAATCCAGCCCGCCCCAGCGCTCCTGCACCGCCGCGAACGCCGCATCCATGCTGGCATCGTCGGACACATCGCACGGCAGCACCAGGTCCGAGCCCAGGCTCTCCGCCAGCGGCTTCACCCGCTTGCCCAGCGCCTCGCCCTGATAGGTAAAGGCCAGCTCCGCCCCCTGCGCCGAACAGGCGGCCGAAATGCCCCAGGCCAGCGACAGATTATTGGCAACCCCCATCACCAACCCCCGCTTGCCGGCCATCAGATTGCCCTTCGGCGGCGACAAGGCGACTTCAGTATCTGGCATGGCGGCGAATCCTGCTTTCTGCCTGGGTGTCCAAACATGTCATCACACAACGCCCCCGCCACCGGCAAGGCCCCTGCCCCGCAAGACTCCCGCGCGCGCCCCCCTCCCGTCATCCCGAACGCGGTGAGGGATCCACGCTTCTCCGCCCCGCCACCCGAAAAAATAATCACCAGCCCCCGAAATAACACTTGTCATTCAAGAATAAGTTAGTTATATATCTCCCCATGCAAACACCCCCCACCTTGGCCGACCAGCTTGCTGGCCTGCGCGCCATCACCCAGTCCGGTGATGACAGGGGGACTCTGCCTAACGCCCTGCACGCCATCATCATGGCCATCCTCGCCCGGCTCTTCGCCCGCCTCGAACAGATATTCCTCGCCTGGCAGGCCGGAACCCTCCCCCACCCCACCCAGGCACCGCTGCGGGCCCGCACCTCCGTCCCCCAGCCGCGCACGCGCACGCCCAAGCTGCGCGCCCATCGTCCGCGCACCCGCCATCCGGCCCCCCGCCGCACCCGGCACACCCCCAATCCGCCCCACCCACCGAACATCCGGCCCGCCACCCACGCCGCGCGGCCCGTTCCCACCGGCCGAATCCGCCCACCCCGCGACCCGCCGCCCCCGCCAGCACCCCCATATTCGCGCCGCAAACCCACGCCTATTTCGTTACGATATCAAAACTTACACCCCGCACCCGCTTGGCGAAGCCGCCGGGAAAAGGCACTGTCCGCCAGGACCAGGAGACCTGCCGATGACCGATGCCGCCACCCCCTTCGCCCAGTTCGCCACCTGGCTGGCCGAGGCCGAAGCCACCGAGCTCAACGACCCCAACGCCATGACCCTGGCCACCGCCACCCCGGACGGCCGCCCCTCCGCCCGCACCGTCCTGCTCAAGGGCTGGGACACCAGCGGCTTCGTCTTCTACACCAACCAGCAAAGCCGCAAGGGCAGCGAGCTCCTCGCCAACCGCCAGGCCTGCCTGCTGTTCCACTGGAAATCCCGCCACCGCCAGATCCGTATCGAAGGCCCGGTCGAGGACGCGACCCAAGCCGAGGCCGACGCCTATTTCAACTCCCGCGCCCGCATCTCCCGCCTCGGCGCCCACGCCTCGGACCAGTCCCGCCCCCTGGCCTCCCGCGCCGTCCTGGAAGACCGCCTCAAACAGGCCGAAGCCCAGTTCCCCGGCGAGGCCATCCCCCGCCCGCCGCACTGGACCGGCTTCCGCGTCATCCCCCAGGTGATCGAATTCTGGCAGGACATGCCCTTCCGCCTGCACGACCGAACCGTCTACACCCGCACCGGCTCAACCTGGTCGACCGCGAAGCTCTTCCCCTGATCCCCCCCGAACAGGCCCCAACCGCCGCCCTGCTGCAAACCCTTTCCGGCGCCCCCCCGCTGGAAACCCACATCTCCGCCGTCTTCATCGGCCCAGACACCGTCTACAAGCTGCGCAAAGCCATCCGCCTCGCCTTCGTCGATTTCACAACCCTCACTGAACGCGAACGCACCGCCCGCCGCGAACTGGAGCTGAACACCCCAAACGCCCCCGGCCTCTACCGCGACGTCGTCCCCGTCACCCGCACCCCAGACGGCACCCTGGCCCTGGACGGCCCCTTGGACGGCTGGGGCACCACCATCGACTGGGTCGTCCGCATGGCCCGCATCCCAGCCGGCGACTTCCTCGACGAAATCGCCACCCACAACGCCCTGACTCCCGCCATTCTTGATGCAATCGCCGATGAAGTCGCCGCCCTGCACGCCCGCAACCCGATCATCCCCACCGACCAGCCTGAAACCCTGCGCCGCGTCGCCGACGGCAACCTCCGCGCCGCCCAGCAAGCCGGCCTCGACCCAACACAACTCACCGCCTGGCGCAACGGCATGCAACGCCACCTCGCCCGCCACGACACCGCGCTGCGCCACCGCGGCAAAAACGGCTTCGTCCGCCGCGCCCACGGCGACCTGCATCTGGGCAACATGTGCCTCTGGCAAGGCGCCCCCGTGGCGTTCGACGCCCTGGAGTTCGACGAAGACCTCGCCACCATCGACATCGGCTACGACCTCGCCTTCCTTCTGATGGACCTCGATGTCCGGGTGGACCGAGCTGCCGCGAACCGGGTAATGAACCGCTACCCCGCCCGCACCGGCGACTGGGCCTTGGTCCCCCTCCTGCCAGCCTGGCTCGCCATGCGCGCCATGGTCCGCGCCCATGTCGAAGCCGCCCGCGCCCGACCCGACGAATCCCGCCGCTACCTCGCCCGTGCCTTGGACTATCTCCACCCACCACCCCCCATCGTGGTCGCGATCGGCGGCCTGCCCGGCTCCGGCAAAAGTACCGTGGCCCGCGCCCTCGCCCCCATAATCGGCCCGGCACCCGGTGCCGTGATCCTGCGCAGCGACGAAATCCGCAAACGCCAGCTCAACCACGCCCCCGAACAACGCCTGCCCCAATCCGCCTACAGCGCCGCCGCCAGCCGCGCCGTCTTCGCCGAAATCGCAACAGCAGCCAAAGCCATCGCCACCGGCGGCCATGCCGTGATCGCCGATGCCACCTTCATGGACCCCGCCCACCGCGCCGCCATCGCCGCCGCCCAACCGTTCCTGGGCAAGCCCTTCCTCGGCGTCTGGCTCGACGTGCCGATGGCCGAGCTGGAACGCCGCGTCGCCGCCCGCACCGGCGATGCCTCGGACGCCGATCTCGCCGTGCTGCGCAGTGCCGCCCGCGCCGGCGCCGGCGCGGGGACCTGGCTGGCCGTCGATGGTACCGACACGGTCGCCGCCGTGGCGGCAATCCGTGCTACGCTTGCGATACGACTTTGAACGCCCCACATATCTGACGTGTGCAAAGGAGACATCGCGATGGCCATTCGCAAGCTGCTGCTGCCGCTGACCGGGACCGCCGCCGGTGAGGCCGCACTCGACACCGCCGTGCGCATCGCCCGCATCTGGACCGCCCACGTCACCGCACTCCACGTCCGCGTCGACAGCCGCGACGTGGCACCCCTGGCCGGCGAGGGCCTGTCCGGCGCGATGATCGAGGAGATGATGTCGGCCACCGAGAAGGAAAGCAGCGAACGCGCCCGCGCGGTGCGCGCCATGTTCGACCGCTTCATGGCCGACAACCAGGTGCCGGTCGGCGAGGCCCGCCCCGGCGAAATGAGCGCCAGCTTCGCCACCGTGGTCGGCCGCGAGGAGGATCTGGTAGCGCAACAGGCGCGCCTGGCCGACCTCACCGTGGTCCCCCACCCCGAGGCCGGCGAGGACGTATCATCCTCCGACGCACTTCACGCCGTGCTGTTCGATTCCGCCCGCCCGGTACTGATCGCGCCCTTGGTGGCGCCGTCCCGCATCGGCACGCGGGTCTGCATCGCCTGGAACGGCACCGCGGAATCCGCCGCCTCCGTCCAGGCCGCCATGCCCTGGATGCAACGCGCCGAGGCGGTGCGGGTGCTGACCGCCGACGAGTACCATCGCCGCGGCCCGGCGGGCGCCGACCTGTTGTCCTATCTCGCCCTGCACGGCGTGACCGCCGATGTCGCGGTGTTCCGCCCGATCGACCGCGAAGTCGGCGCCGGGATGCTGCGCGCGGCCAAGGATTTCCAGTGCGACCTGTTGAGCATGGGCGCCTATTCGCATTCCCGCCTGCGCCAGCTCATCCTGGGCGGCGTCACCCGCCATGTTCTGGAGTATGCCGACCTGCCGGTGATGATGACGCGATGATCCAGGTCCAGCCGTTTGCTGATCTCGGGCGCTTTCAAAATGAGTGGCTGAACGCCCGCCATCACTTCAGCTTCGGCCACTACCGCGACGAAGCCCGCATGGGCGTGGGCGCCTTGCGGGTGTGGAACGACGACGAGATCGCACCCGGACGCGGCTTCGACCCGCATCCGCATCGCGAGATGGAGATCGTCACCTATGTCCGCGAGGGCGCCATCACCCATCGCGACTCACTGGGCAATGAGGGCCGCACCGAGGCCGGCGATGTGCAGGTCATGCATGCCGGCACCGGCATCGTGCATGGCGAGTTCAACCGGGAGAGCACGGCGACGCGGATCTTCCAGATATGGATCGTCCCGGGCACCAAGGGTGTGGCGCCGGGCTGGGGCACGCGTGGCTTCCCGAAGGGTGTCGACGGCTTGGTGGCGCTGGCCGATGGCCGGACCGTGGCCGACGGCAGCGCCCTGAAGCTGCATGCCGACGCGGCCGTGCTGGCGGCGACATTGGCCCCCGGACAGAGCGTAAGCCATCGCATGGCACCGGGGCGTGTGGCCTACTTGGTGCCGTCAATCGGCAGCGTGGCGGTGAACGGGACGACGGTTGCCACGCGCGATGGTGCCACCATTGTCGGCGAGTCAGAACTGCGGATCACCGCCACCGATGCGGCCGAAATCCTGCTGGTCGACGTGCTGGGCTGACCGCACTCTGGCCTGATGGCAGAAAATGCGAAGGCCCCGGGTTGCCCCGGGGCCTTCCATTGTCTGGCAGCGTTCGCTGTCGGACCAAAAGCCTACCCTGCCATCCCAACGGAGACAGAGATCCAGATCACGCCAGCAAAATGGCACCGTGAACAATGAGACACTGGATCACCTCCTTTCAGTTCGTTGAAGAGGAGACAACCCTGCCCTGTTGCGGCGTTGGGTTACAAGCCAAATCGGCGGCCTCGGGCGGAAAATCGTGCCCAAGGCCGCCAAGAGGCCGGTCAGCGACGGTTTAGCGCTTCCACCAGCCGCGCTTGGGCGGGGTTGGCGGCAGTTCGTCGGCACCCAGCACGATCGGCTTGACCGCCGGGCCGACCACGGGCGCCGGCGGCGCTGCGGCCTCGACCGGGGCTGGCGCGGGTTTCGCCGGAGGCGCGGCGGGGATCGCCACGACAGGTGCTGCCACGACAGGTGTTCTAGCTGGCACAGGCGCGGGTGGCGCCTCGGCGGCCGGTTCCGCCACGATGTCCGATGGCGCGCTGGCGCCAAGGGGCACGGGGGGGATGGCCAGCGCCGCGGCGGCGGCCCGGCTGGCCTGTTCCTGCTCGGCCAGTTCCGCCCGTTCGAGGATATCGAAGATGTCGAACGGGGCGCCGCCGAACGGATCGGCCGGGGTGGGGCCGGTATAGACCGGCGGCCGTGGCGGCGCGGGCGGCGGTGGGCTCACGACCGGCGGAGCGATGGCAGCGGGCGCGGCCGGTGCGGGTGCATCGGCGGCGTCGCTGCCGTCCTCGGCCAGGCTTTCGCCGCCTCGGCCTTCGCCGCCTGGACCTTCGTCACGACGCCGGCGACGGCCACCGCGGCGGCCACGGCGACGGGCCTTGGGCAGGCCGTTCTCGTCCAGCTCCTCGGGATCCAGCGCCGGCTGCTCCTGGGCCTGGGGATCGAGCACGGCCTCGGCGACGACGGCCGCTTCGGGTGCGAGAGACGAGGCTGCGACCGCGTCCAGCGGCGCTGCCGACGGGGTGGCGTCCATCGCCGCAGGCGCCGGGACATCGGTGTCGTCGCCCGCATTGGCATCGGCCGCGGCCTGGGCGTCGTCGCCATCCTCGCGACGGCCACCGCGACGGCGGCGACGGCGGCGGCGGCCGCGCTCGGCCTCCTGGGCCTCGCCGGCTTCGCCCACGGGCGCGGCGGGGGCATCATCGGGCTGGTCGGTTGCCAACTCGGCCGTCAACTCGGCTGTCAACGCGGGCACAAGGTCGGCGTCAGGGTCGGCGGAATGCTCGGCCGCTGGCTCGACGGCCTGGCTGGGAACTCGCTCGGCGGAGTCCGCCACATCGTCCCGGGCTGCGCGGCGCGGCGCGCGGGCCACCCGCGCGACTGGCTCGGGCGCTTGGGGTTCGGGCGCTTCGGGCTGGGGCACTTCTGGCTGGGGCACTTCGGGCTGGGGCACTTCGGGCTGGGGCGCGATATCGGGCAGTTCCTCTTCCGCGTCGTCATCCATGTCGATGGCAGGCGGCAGCCGCGATCCAGTCCCCGCCGGCATCAGCAAGGCGCGCTCCTCCTCGGACAAGGGCGGGCGCAGGCGGTCGATGCGCACCGCCGGTGCCACCAGCGTGTCGTCGCCGCTGAAATGCACGCGCATGGCATAGCGCGCCTCGATCTCGGCAATGCGGTCGCGCTTGTTGTTCAGCAGGTACATCGCCACCGCGTTGGCGACATGCACCATGATGTGCCCGGCGCGCGCCTTGGCGCCCTCGTCCTCGATCGCGCGCAGGACGTGGATCGCCGAGCTTTCCACGTTGCGCACCAGGCCCGTGCCCATGCAGTGCGGACAGGTGATGAAGCTGGTTTCGGTCAGGCTGGGGCGCAGGCGCTGGCGGCTCATCTCCAGCAGGCCGAAATGGCTGATCTGGCCAACCTGGATGCGCGCCCGGTCGTTCTTCAGCGCCTCCTTCAGGCGGCGCTCCACCATGGCGTTGTTCTTCTTCGACTCCATGTCGATGAAGTCGATGACGATCAGCCCCGCCAGGTCGCGCAGGCGCAGCTGGCGGGCGGCCTCCTCGGCGGCCTCCAGGTTGGTGCGCAGCGCCGTCTCCTCGATGCCGCGCTCGCGGGTGGAGCGGCCGGAATTGACGTCGATGGCCACCAGCGCCTCGGCCTGGTTGATCACCAGGTAGCCGCCGGATTTGAGCTGGACAGTCGGCAGCAGCATCGAATCGAGCTGGTCCTCCACGCCATGGCGGGCGAAGAGCGGCTGCCCCCCTGCCCCGCCTGGGCCGCCTTCAGGGCGCCAGAGCTGGACCTTCTTGGCATGGCTCGGCATCAGCATGCGCATGAAGTCGCGCGCCGCGCGCCAGCCCTGTTCGCCGTCGACCACCACCTCGTCGATGTCGCGCGAATAGCCGTCGCGGATGGCCCGCTTGATCAGGCTGGCCTCCTCGTAAATCAGCGCGGGCGCCATCGATTTCAGCGTCAGCTCGCGGATGTCGTCCCACAGCCGCATCAGGTATTCGGCGTCGCGGCAGATCTCGGGCTTGGGCCGGTTGGCGCCGGCGGTGCGCACGATCAGCCCCATGCCCTGGGGCACTTCGAGCTCGGCGGTGATCTCCTTGAGGCGGCGGCGATCGGCGGCCGAGGTGATCTTGCGCGAAATGCCGCCGCCGCGCGGCGAGTTCGGCATCAGCACGCAGAAGCGGCCGGCCAGCGAGATATAGGTGGTCAGCGCCGCGCCCTTGGAGCCACGCTCCTCCTTGACCACCTGGATCAGCATGATCTGCCGGCGGCGGATCACCTCCTGGATGCGGTAGTTGCGCAGGAAGCGCGAGGTGCGGCGGGCGGCGGCCTCCTCGGCGCCATTGCCCTCGAAGACATCGCTGTCGCCGCCGATTTCCTCGGGCGGGGTTTCGTCGATCTCGACAATGTCGAGCTGCGAGTCGCCATCGGCGTCGTCCTGGGCTGGAGCCTCGAGGAGGGCCTCGACGCGCGCCTCGATGGGCGCCGCTTCGGCTTCAACGGGCACTGCGACCGGTTCGGCCACGCCTTCGATCAGCGGCGCAGCATCGCCGTTCAGCCGGATCTCGCCATGGCCGACGGCGCCGAATTCGACCTCGCCATAGGCGGTGGCGGGGGCGGCAACCTCGAGCGTGGCTTCGCGCGGGCTGGCGCGGCCACGGCGGCCGCGTCCGGGCTTGGCGGCGGCGGCAGAAGGCGGGGGGGCGGAAGGCGGGGGAGCGGCATCGGCCTCGTCCTCGGCCTCCTCCTCGGCGCGTGCCTCGTCGGCCTGCATCTTGAGCAGGCGCTGCCGGTCGGCGACGGGGATCTGGTAATAGTCGGGATGGATCTCGCCGAAGGCGAGGAAGCCGTGCCGGCCGCCGCCATATTCGACGAAGGCCGCCTGCAGCGATGGCTCCACCCGGACGACTTTGGCCAGGTAGATGTTGCCTTTGAGCTGCTTCTTGGTCGCAGCCTCGACGTCGAAGTCTTCGAGCCGATTACCGTCCAGCACCACCACGCGGGTTTCTTCCGCGTGTGTGGCGTCGATCAGCATGCGTTTGGTCATCTAGTCGCGCACTCCGGTGCACCGCCGATCCGTGCGCCGCAGCGCGTCGGGGGCGGAAAATGAGGCTTGCAAGGAGAGGCGGCTGGTCCGTCCGCAGGCAATCCGGGGCGAAGATGATGTCGAGCGACCGAGGCCGGCATGCCGCAATGCCGCGCGCATATGCCGTCGCGGCCGCGCGAGCGGTCCGTTCGGTCTGCGGGGAAAGCGTCATGGCCTCAGTCATCATACCCTGGCAACTGCGGGCGAGAGCCTCAAGGGAGGCGCCGCCCCGGTGAAATCCGTTTGCTGACCGCCAAGACTGGGGCATATGCCCGGCCCGGCAATCTCCGCCACCCGCCTGAAGCCATTCCCCGCTTTGCAACCTGGGCTGGACTCCGGTTGAGCCAGACTTCGGCAAGGGCAAAGCGCGCAAAACGCCGCGCGGCGCGGTCCGATCGGCACGATTCCGGCGGGCGCCGTCCCTGGTCCGGTCCGCATGGCGCGCTTGAGCTGCCACGCTGAAACCCAGACCTGTCGAGGACGTCGTCTTGTCCGCCAGTCGAACGCGGTGCCGGCATGGCATCAGCCGGCCCCGGCGCGCCACCGAAGCGGGCGCTCCATAACGCAAACCTCCCGCCACCGCAAGCCATCCCACGCCGGCGTCGCGCATGGCCGACCGCATGGCACCTCGGGCGAAACCGCAGAAGTGACGTAAATCAATTCTTAAGGTGACATTCCCGAAGCAATGTGCGAAGAACGGTCACGATATGCCGCGCTCCGGTCGCGCGGCGCGCATCAAGGTGCCCATCGTGACCTCTCGTCGCATCTTCCTCTTCGGTCTGCCGCTTGTTGTCCTGTTGCGGCATCGCCACGCCCATGCGACGCCCCAGCCGACCGCGCGCGCGCCGGTCCGCCCGGGTTTGTTGCCGCTGGTCATGCTTGACCCCGGCCATGGCGGCAAGGACCCCGGGGCGATCGGCATCTCCGGCACCTATGAAAAGCACGTCGCCCTGGCCACGGCGCAGGAGTTGCGGCGCCAGCTGCTGGCGACCAAGCGCTATCGCGTCGAGCTGACGCGCACGCGCGATGTCTTCGTGGCGCTGGAGGAGCGGGTGGCGATCGCGCGGCGGCGCGGGGCGGCGCTGTTCGTCTCGATGCATGCCGATGCGCTGTCCGATGCCGGGGTGCGCGGGGCGAGCGTCTATACGCTGGACGAGAATGCCTCGGATCGCCAGACCGCGGCGCTGGCACAGCGCGAGAATGCCGCCGACCGCTTCGGGACGCCGAATTTCCAGGGCACGCCGCCCGAGGTCGCGCGCATCCTGATCAGCCTGGTGCGCACGGAGACGCGGGTCGGGTCGCGGCGCATGGCGCGCTCGGTGGTCGGCGCGCTGGGCCGCGAGGTGCCGTTGCTGCCCAATCCGGTGCGCCATGCCAGCTTCATGGTGCTGAAGGCGGCCGATGTCCCCAGCGTGCTGGTCGAGCTGGGCTTCATGTCCAACAAGGCCGATGAAGCAGCACTGCGCCGCCCGGCCCATCGCACATTGCTGGCCACCGCCATGCTGCGCGCCGTCGAGGGCTATTTCGCCGCGGGCGGCGAGCGTTACGCCGGTTGAACCGGCATGGCGCCTGGCTTTGCCGCCCCACCCTGTCGTCCCATCTGTCGCCGCGCCTGTCGCCATGGACGAAATCGCGCTAGAACCCGCCGATGAGCGACCCCAATGGCCCCCCCGCACTGACCGCAGGCCCGCGCCTGTCGCCGCGGACGGCCACGGCCAGCCATATCGGGCGTGACGCCGGCCGGGCTGCGGCCACGGCGCCGGCGGTGCCGGGCAGCGACGCGCCGCCGCCGCCCCGCCCACCCAAAAAGCGGCGCAAGCGCGGCGCCATCGCGCGGCTGTTCACCTGGATGATGAGCCTGGGCATTTTCGCCGGGGTGGTGGCGATCGCGGGGGTGTTCGGCGCGATCCAGTACTATGGCGCCGACCTGCCGGACCACGAGGCGCTCACCCATTACCAGCCGCCGATGATGAGCCGGGTCTATGCCAGTGACTCGCGGCTGCTGGCGGAACTGGCCACCGAACGGCGGATCTTCGTGCCCTATGCCGCGGTGCCAGAGCTGGTGAAGCGCGCCTTCATCTCGGCCGAGGACCAGAATTTCTTCGAGCACAAGGGGCTGGACCCGATCGCCATCGCCCGCGCGGCGATCGTCGACATCATGCAGTACGGCTCGGGAAAGCGGCCGATCGGCGCCTCGACCATCACCCAGCAGGTGACCAAGAACATGCTGCTGGGCAACGAGAGCAGCATCCGCCGCAAAGTGCGCGAGGCCATCCTGGCGATACGCATCGAGCAGTCGCTGAGCAAGGAGCGCATCCTCGAGCTCTACCTCAACGAGATCTACCTGGGGTTGCAGGCCTATGGCGTAGTGGCCGCCGCGCAGTCCTATTTCAACAAGTCGCTGGATGAGCTGAACCTGCCCGAGGCCGCCTTCATCGCCGCCCTGCCGAAGGCGCCAAACAACTACAACCCGTTCCGCTTTCCGGAGGCGGGCAAGGCGCGGCGCGACTGGGTCATCGAGCGTATGGCCGAGGATCGCGTCATCAGCGCGGCACAGGCCGCCGAGGCGCGCGCCCAGCCGCTGGTGGCAGCCCCGTTCCGCCGGCCGGAGACGCTGGCGGCGGAGTATTTCGCCGAGGATGTCCGCCGCCAGCTGGTGGATCGCTTCGGGGCGGACCAGGTGACCCAGGGCGGGTTCACCGTGCGCACCAGCGTGGACCCGGTGCTGCAGGCCGCCGCCGACCAGGCACTGCGCGAGGGGCTGATGCGCTATGACCAGCGTCGCGGCGGCTGGCGCGGACCGGTCGGCCATGTCGCCCTGCCGCCGCGGCAGGGCGGCGCGCCGCCAGCTGGCTGGGTGGCCGCGCTGGCCGCACAATCCCGTCCGGCAGGCATGCTGGCGGAATGGCGCCTGTCGATCGTGCTGGAAACCAGCGACGCCGAGGCCAGGCTCGGGTTTCTCGAACGCGCGCCCGGCACCCCGGCCAGCGCCGCGCAGCCGCGCGTCCTGGCGATGGCCCTGTCCGACACGGCCTGGGCCCGCCCGCTGGTCAACGACAAGCCAGGCCCCGCGCCGCGCCGCTTCGCCGATATCCTCAAGCTCGGCGACATCGTGATGGCCGAGCCGCTGCCGGCCGTGCCGGCACAGGGCCGCACCGCCGCGCGGCCCGAGCGGATCGCCCTGCGCCAGATCCCGCAGGTCCAGGGCGCGCTGGTCTCGCTGGATCCCGCCACCGGCCGCGTCCTGGCCATGTCCGGCGGCTGGAGCTTCGAGACCAGCCAGTTCAACCGCGCCAGCCAGGCGCTGCGCCAGCCCGGCTCCAGCTTCAAATCCTATGTCTACCTCGCCGCCATGCAAGTCGGCATCTCGCCGTCGCAGCGCTTCCTCGACGCCCCGGTGGTGATCGACAATGGTGCGGCCGGCAAATGGCGCCCGAGCAATTTCGGCCAGAGTTTCTCCGGCCCGGTGCCGCTGCGCGTGGCGCTGGAGAAGTCGCTGAACCTGGTCACCGTGCGGATTGCCAACAGGGTGGGCATGGAGCGGGTGGCACAGATCGCCGTTGGCTTGGGCGTGGTCGATGACATGCCGCGCGTGCTGCCCGCGGCCCTCGGCGCGGTGGAAACCACCGTCCTGCGCCAGGCCGGCGCCTATGCCAGCTTCGTCGCCAGCGGCCGCCGCGTCACCCCCAGCCTGATCGATTCCGTGCAGGACCGCGACGGCCGCGTGGTCTGGCGCGCCGCACCGCAAAGCTGCGAAGGCTGCGACGATCCCGGCCGCCGTCCCGAACTGCGCGACGCCCGTCCCCAGGTGGTTGACCCGCAAAGCGTCTTCCAGCTGGTCAACATGCTGCAAGGCGCGGTGCAGCGCGGCACCGGCAACCCCGCCGGCCAGGGCATCAAGACCGCCGTCGCCGGCAAGACCGGCACCAGCCAGGACTTCCAGGATGCCTGGTTCGCCGGCTTCACCCCGGACCTCGTCACCGTTGTCTGGATCGGCTTCGACACGCCGAGCAGCCTTGGCGACAACGAAACCGGCGGCGGCAACGCGGCCCCGGTGTTCCGCAATTTCATGACGGCGGTCCAGCAGAGCCGCCCGACCCTGCGCTTCGTCCCCCCGGCGGGCGTCATCATGGGCGCCTGGGACTCCGGCTCCGGCAGCATCACCGATGCCTTCAAGCCCGGCCAGGAGCCGGGCGGCTCGGCGCCGGTCGGCGGCGGGGCCGGCACGGCCGGCGCGGACGGCACTCCAGGTGCCCAGGCACAGGCCGGTGGAGTCGACAGCGCCCTGGGCGGGCTGTATTGACCCGCCGCCCCCCCGCCCGACTTCCCCGCCCTAAGTCAGCAGCAGGAACCCCATGTCCACCGAATCCGCCGCCCTGAACGAGCAGATCAAGCAGTCCGTGGCGCTGCTGAGGAGGCATCTTTGACTGGGATGTCGCCCGCGCCCGTCTGGACGAACTGAACCACCGCGTCGAGGACCCCACCCTGTGGAACGACGCCGCCGCGGCCCAGGTGCTGATGCGCGAACGCAACCGCCTGGCCAGCGCCATCGAGGGCGTGGAGAAGCTTGAACAGGACGTCGCCGACACCTCGGAGCTGATCGAGATGGCGGAGGCCGATGGCGATGCCGCCATGGCCAGCGAGGGCGTCACCGCCTTGCGCGCCCTGGCCGACGAAGCCAAGCGCCGCGAAATCGAGTCGCTGCTGTCCGGCGAGGCCGATGGCCGCGACTGCTACATGGAAATCAACGCCGGCGCGGGCGGCACCGAGGCGCAGGACTGGGCCGAAATGCTGATGCGCATGTATTCGCGCTGGGCCGAGACCCGCGGCTACAAGATCCAGCTCATCGAACAGAGCGAGGGCGAACAGGCCGGCATCAAGTCGGCCACCTTGCAGATCACCGGCGCCAATGCGTATGGCTGGCTGAAGACCGAGGCCGGGGTGCATCGCCTGGTCCGCATCTCGCCCTTCGACGCCGCCGCCCGCCGGCAGACCAGCTTTGCCAGCGTCTGGGTGTATCCGGTGGTGGACGACACGATCGAGATCGAGATCGACCCGTCGGACCTGCGCGTCGACACCTATCGCGCATCGGGCGCCGGCGGCCAGCACGTCAACAAGACCGAGTCGGCGATCCGCATCACTCACATCCCCAGCGGCATCGTGGTCGCCTGCCAGACCGATCGCAGCCAGCACCGCAACCGTGCCACCGCGATGGATATGCTGCGGGCGCGGATGTACGAGGCCGAGTTGCAGCGCCGCGAGGTCATCGCGACGGCTCAGGAGAACGCCAAGACCGATATCGGCTGGGGCCATCAGATCCGCAGCTACGTCCTGGCGCCCTATCAGATGGTCAAGGACCTCCGCACCGGGGTCGAAAAGGGCAACCCGGACGCCGTGCTGGATGGCGGGCTCGACGACTTCATGGCCGCCGCCCTCGCCCAACGCGTCGGCGCCACCCGCAGCGACGCCAGCGCCCAGGCCGAATAGCTGGGGACCCGCATGGCGGCATTGCGTGCGGCGCGGCGTTGCGGGAACATGCACGCATGTTCGGTGCGCTGCCTGTCCTGATCGTTGATGCCGCTTGGGCATACCTGCTGATCGGAGCAGCCGTCGCTGCGGCGATCCTGTTCCTGGGTATCGACCGGATCGACCCGGCCGCGCGCGGCGCCTATGCGTTCCGGCCGCTGCTGCTGCCTGGGCTCATGCTGCTGTGGCCGCTGGTGCTGTGGCGCTGGCGGGTGCTGGCGCGCCGATGAGACAGCGCCACCGCCGCGCCCATCGCCGCATCTGGCTCGGCCTGGCCCTGGTGCTGCCGCTGCTGTTCCTGGCCGCGCTGCTGTTCCGGCCGAGCTTTCCGCGCGGCGAGGCGCCGGTTCGGCTCTCCGCGCCGCCATGAGCGCACGCTACACGCCGGTGGGCTGGCTTACCTCCAAGCTCGTCTACGATGCGGTGCTGGTTGCCGCGGTGCTGCTGTACCTGACGCTGTATCAATTGGTCGGCGCGAACTTCGTCGCAACCCGGCCGATCGACGCGCCAACCCTGGCGATGAAGGCGTTCGGCAGCGGTACCTTCCTGCTGATGACACTGATCCTGTGCATCGGCCCACTGGCGCGGCTGGACGCCAGGGCATTGCCGCTGCTCTACAATCGCCGCCACTTCGGCGTCATCACCGCAGCCGTCGCGGCCGGCCATGCGATGAGCGTGCTGGCCTGGTATTTCGCCTTCAGCCCGACGCCCGCGCTGGTGGCGCTGCTGGGCGCCGATGCCGCGTTCGGCCAGGTCCAGGGCTTCCCGTTCATTCCGTTCGGGATCGCAGCGTTCCTGATCCTGTTGCTGCTGGCCTTCACCAGCCATGATTTCTGGCTCGCCTTTCTCACACCCTCTGTGTGGAAGGCGCTGCATATGTCGATCTACCTGGCGTACGCGCTGGCGGTGCTGCACGTCGCCGTCGGCGCGCTGCAGGATGGCGTCCACCCGCTGCCGGCACTGGTGGTCGGAGGCTGCATCGTCCTGGTGACGGCGCTCCACCTGGCCGCCAGCCGGGTCCAGGCGCGGCGCGACGCGGCCACTGCGCCCGCCGACCGCGAGGCACCGTGGCGCATTGTCGGCCCGGCATCTGCCTTCGTCGAGGACCGCGGCATTGTGGTGCCGCTCGAAGGGGCGGAGTCGGTGGCGATCTTCCGCCATCAAGGCCGGCTCTCGGCGGTCAGCAATCTCTGTGCCCACCAGAACGGTCCGCTCGGCGAGGGCCGTGTGGTGGATGGCTGCATCACCTGTCCGTGGCACGGCTTCCAGTACCGGCTGGAGGATGGCTGCGCCCCGCCGCCGTACACCGAGAAGCTCGCCACCTACCGGCTGCACCTGCGCGACGGGATGGTGTTGCTCGACCCCCGCCCCAACCCGGCCGGGACCCATGTGGCGGCGCTGGAGCTGCCAGCCGGATGAGGTGCCGATGAGCCCGCACTCCGACTTCTTCATCGGCTGGGCCGGCGGCGTGCCACGGCGCCATGCGAAATTCCTCTATGGCCTCGTCGGTGCCGCCATCGCCGGCTTCCTGGCGTTGGCCATCGGGCTCGCGCATTTCGGCGACGATCCAGGACCCGGTGGCGGTTCCGGCGACGAGGTCACCTTGCGCGGCCTGCTGGTCGCCCGCCCCTATCCCACGCTCACCATGCCGGCGGATGGCGGCAAGCTGCGCACCGTGATGCTGGGCGGCGCGGGCAAGGATGGCGCGCCATTCGATCCCGCGCTCGACGGGCGGATGGTATCCGCCACCGGCTACATGCTGCGCCGGGGGTCGCTGGAGATGCTGCAGGTTGGCGAGGCGGTGCGCGCGGCTGAGATGGAACCGATCGCGCCGGCCGCGGTGCCGCTCGGCCTATGGCGGATCACCGGCGAGATCTGCGACGGCAAATGCCTGGCCGGGGCCAGGTGCAGACCCATCGCCTCAGTGTTGCAGTAGGGCAGCACCAGGGCCGCCCCTTTGCCCTCCCGTGGGCAAACGGCGCCGAAGATGTCGGTGGAGGCGTAGCGCTGGTCCTGCGGCGCCACCGGCCTTGTGCCACG
>CAXNGD010000015.1:0-16418 GCA_964201575.1 Acetobacterales bacterium
ATCGCCACGCCGAGCGAAGCGTCGGCGGTCGGCGCCCTCGGCGCGATCCTCAGCGCCGCGATCAAGCGCACGCTGAATCGGGAAAGCTTCACCTCGGCGCTGTTCATCACGCTGCGGCTGAGCGCGATGGTGCTGTGGATCGTGTTCGCCGCCTCGGTGTTCACCTCGCTCTATGCCGTGACCGGCGCCGCCTCGCTCGTCGGCACGCTCATCAAGGACGTGGGCGAGCCGTGGATGGTCATGGTGGTGATGATGCTGATCCTGTTTGTCTTCGGCATGTTCTTCGACCCCACGGGCATCGTGCTGCTGACCGCGCCGATCTTCTTTCCGATCGTGATCTCGCTGGGTTTCGATCCGCTGTGGTTCGCGATCATTTTCGTGATCAACATGGAGCTGGCCTATCTGACGCCGCCCTTCGGCTTCAACCTGTTCTACATGAAGGCGGTCACACCACCGGGCATCACGATGATGGACATCTACAAGTCCCAGACTCCGTTCGTGTTGCTGATGATCTTCGGGCTGATCCTGTGCATGATCTTCCCGCAGATCATCCTTTGGCTCCCGAGCATGATGGTGACGTGACAGCTGTCGCGCAGGAGTCCTGCCGGCTGATTGCACTGGCGGATCGCTAACCGGGGCGCGTTGCCCTGGTCCCGCCCCCATGGATGGGGGTCTGGGGCCTCAGACCCCAGCGGGGTCCCCGTGGCGCGGCTTCGCGCCGCGACGGCAGAGCCCCTGCCCTTCCCCGCCTCACTCCGCCGCCATCGCCGACGTCGGCGCGATGCCCTGGAGCTTCTCAAGCAGGCGAGTGCGTTCGCTGGCTATGGCCCGCGCGTTGCGTTCCTTGACGTGGCCGAAGCCGCGGATCTTGTCGGGAAGGGCGGCCAGGGCAACAGCGGTCGCCAGGGTGGCGGGGGTGAGGCGGGCGAGGATGGTTTCGACCGTCTGTTCGTATTCGGTGATGAGATCGCGTTCCATGTGGCGTTCTTCGGTGCGGCCGAAGATGTCCAGGCGGGTGCCGCGGAGGACGCGGAAGTGTTGGAGAACACCGAAGGCGGTGAGCATCCAGGGGCCGTAGGTCTGTTTGACCATGTGGCCGGTGTGGGGGTCGCGCTTGGCCAGGAGGGGCGGGGCGAGGTGGAATTCGAGTTTCTTCGGGGTTTCGAATTGGGCGGCGAGGGAGGCTTTGAAGTCCTTGGAGGCGTAGAGGCGGGCGACTTCGTATTCGTCCTTGTAGGCGAGGAGCTTGTGGTAGCCCTTGGCGACGGCTTCGGTCAGGGCGGTGGAGCCGGAGAAGATGCGACCTTCGATTTCGCGGACTTTTTCGACGAGGTTGGTGTAGCGGCGGGCGTAGCGCTTGTTCTGGTATTGCACCAGGTGGGCGGCGCGGGTGGCGATGATGGCGTCGAGCGTGACGGGTTCGGGTTTGGCGGTGGACAGGCCGGCGGCGGTTTGCACGCGGGGGAGGTCGGCGGCGGCGCAGCGGCCCCAGGTGAAGGCGGCCTTGTTGGCTTCGACGGCGGTGCCGTTCAGCTCGATGGCGCGCAGGAGGGATTCGAGGGAGAGGGGGACAAGGCCCTTCTGCCAGGCGTAGCCGAGGAGGAAGGGGTTGGTGGCGATGCTGTCGCCCATAAGCGCGGTGGCGATGGCGGTGGCGTCGAACTGGTCCAGCGCGTCCTCGCCGATGGTGTGGGCAATCGAGCGGCGGAGTTGGAGGGAGGGGAGGCGGGTGGTGGTGTCCAGCACGAAGTCGCCGCTGGGGGTTTCGTGGGTGTTGAGCACGGCGTGGGTGACGCCGGCGGCGTAGGTGGCGAGGCTGTCCTTGCTGGCGGCGACGACCATGTCGCAGGCGAGGAGGAGGTCGGCGCCCATGCGGCTGACCTTGAGGCCGTGCAGCTGGGATTCGTTTTCGGCGAGGCGGATGTGGCTGGTGACGCCGCCGGCTTTCTGCGAGAGGCCGGTCTGGTCCAGGACGGTGACGTGTTTGCCGTCGAGATGGGCGGCCATGCCGATCAGGGCGCCGATGGTGACGATGCCGGTGCCGCCGATGCCGGTGACGAGGATGTTCCAGGGCCGGCGCAGGTCGGGTTGGGCCGGGATGGGGAGGCCGAAATCCTCCGGGCTGACGCGGGCGCGTTTCTTGGGTTCGGCACCGTGGATGGTGACGAAGCTGGGGCAGAAGCCGTCCGAGCAGGAGAAGTCCTTGTTGCAGGTTGACTGGTCGATGGTGCGCTTGGTGCCGAGGGGGGTTTCGACGGGTTGGACGGAGAGGCAGTTGCTGGCGCGCGAGCAGTCGCCGCAGCCTTCGCAGACGGCCTGGTTGATGAAGGTGCGTTTTGCCGGGTCGGGGAAGGTGCCGCGCTTACGGCGGCGGCGCTTTTCGCTGGCGCAGGTCTGGTCGTAGACGAGGACGGAGCAGCCCGGGGTGTCGCGCAGGCGGGCGGATACTTGCTCCATGTCGCGACGGTGGTGGATTTCGACGCCGGGGGCGAAGTTGGCGTCATCGTCGTATTTGTCGGGTTCGTCGGTGACGACGACGATGGTCTTCACGCCTTCGGCGGCGACTTGGCGTGTCATCTGCGGGACGGTGATGGTGCCGTCGACGGGCTGGCCGCCGGTCATGGCGACGGCGTCATTGAAGAGGATCTTGTAGGTGATGTTGGCGCCGTTCGCGACGGCGGCGCGGATGGCCATGTAGCCGGAGTGGAAATAGGTGCCGTCGCCCATGTTGGCGAAGACGTGCTTTTCCTCGGTGAACGGCGCTTGGCCCAGCCAAGCTATCCCTTCGCCGCCCATCTGGCTGAAGCTGTCGGTGTTGCGGTCCATCCAGACGGCGAGAGTGTGGCAGCCGATGCCGCCGAGGGCGCGGCTGCCGTCGATCACCTTGGTGGAGGTGTTGTGCGGGCAACCGGAGCAGAAATACGGTTTTCTCGATGCGGCGACTTCGGCGCGGGCGATGGCGTCGAGGTTGGCGCGCAGGCGGGCCATGTTGGTGCGCAGGGTTTCGGTTTCGGGCAGGCGGGCGCCGATGGCCAGCGCGATTTCGGCGGAGGAGAATTCGCCGTGGGATTTGAGGAAGGGGGTGCCGTCCGGGCCGCGCTTGCCAAGGACGCGGGGGCGGTGCGAGGCGTCGTATAGGATGTCGCGGACTTGTTGTTCGATGAGGCCGGCTTTTTCCTCGACGACGATGATCTCGTCGAGGCCCTGGGAGAAGCGGCGCAGGGTTTCCGGGTCGATCGGCCAGGTCAGGGCAAGCTTCAGGAGGCGGACATCCGGCGGTTCCGGGGTGCCAAGGTCCGCGAAGGCTTGCCGTGTGTCCTGGTAGGACTTGCCGGCGGTGATGACGCCGATGCGGGCGCCGATCGGGTTGAGGATGGTGCGGTCCAGGCCGTTGGCGCGGACGTAGCGCTGGGCTTCGGACAGGCCGGTGGTGAAGGTGCGGGCTTCCTGGTCCAACGGGAGGACGGGGATGCGGCCGCCGATGTCCGAGGCGCGGATGCCGACATCGGGGTGCGGGCCGTCGGGTAGCTTGATCTGGAAGGTGTCGAGGTCGAAGGCGACGGAGGCGGAGCTGTCCATCACATCGCCAACCAGCTTGAAGCCGACCCAGCGGCCGCACCAGCGCGACATCGCCCAGCCGTGCAGGCCGAATTCGAGGATGTCGTTGAGGTCGGCGGGGACCAGGATCGGCATCGAGGCGGCGACGAGGGCGAGTTCGCTCTGGTGCGGGACGGTGGAGGATTTGCAGCCATGGTCGTCGCCGGCCATGACGAGGACGCCGCCATGGCGGGCGGTGCCGGCGTAATTGGCGTGGCGGAAGACGTCGCCGGAGCGGTCGACGCCGGGGCCCTTGCCGTACCAGTAGGCGAAGACGCCATCGTATTTGGCACCGGGCAGGAGGGGGAGTTGCTGGCTGCCCCAGATGGCGGTGGCGGCGAGCTCTTCGTTCACCGCCGGGCGGAAATGGATGTGCGAGGCGTCGAGCTGTTTGCGGGCGGTCCACATCTGGATGTCCACGCCGCCGAGGGGGGAGCCGCGGTAGCCGGAGATGTAGCCGCCGGTGTTGAGGCCCGCCCGCTGGTCGCGCTGGCGTTGCAGCAGGGGGAGGCGGACGAGCGCCTGGGAGCCGGTGAGGTAGAACCGGTCGCTGTCGACCTGGTACTTGTCTTCGAGCGTCGCTGTTGCGTGCTTCATGACCGGTTTCCGCCACCCAGAGTGTTGTCGTCACTATAGGTCATCTTTGCTGACCTATTCAAGCGGTCTCGAACTCGACAAGTTCGACTCCTTCCTCGACCATCTCGCCGGCGGCGCAGCGCACGCGGGAGACGGTGCCGTCGGCCGCCGCGGTCAGCGGAAGCTCCATCTTCATCGCCTCCAGCACCAGCAGCACCTGGCCGCGCTTCACGATGTCACCGGGCTGGACCAGCAGGCTGGCGACGCGGCCGGGGATGGGCGCGATCACCCGCCCTGCCCCGCTGGCGGAGGCCTCGGGGGGAGCCAGGGGGTCGATGACCTCGATGATATGGTTCGCGCCATCCAGGACGACAATGAGGCGGGGCGGCTGATTGATGACGGTGACGCGGCCGGCGGCGGCGTCGAGGCGGAGCAGCATCGTGTCGCCGTTCGTGTGGGCGGAGACGGTGCGGACGATGCTGTCCCATTCCAGGCGCCAGCCGTCTTCGCTTGGGGTGGCGGTGATGGCGGTGGTGGCGTCGCGGTGGCGCAGGGTGAGGGTTTGCTGGCCGGGCAGGTTGGGGCGCCAGGAGTCTTGCGCGGCCCAGGGCGAGTGCGGGTCGGCGGGGATGAATGCGGTGGCGGCGCGGGCGCGCAGGGCTGTGACGGCAGCGGCGGCCAGCGCGATGTCCGGCGTGGTGGTGGCGGGTTCGGTCAGCTCGGGGTGCCGGCCTATGAAGCCGGTATCGAAGCTTTCGCCGGTGAAGCCGGGGTGGGCGAGGATGGCGCGCAGGAGGGGGAGGTTGGTGTGCACGCCGACCACTTCGGTTTGCGCCAGGGCGGCAGACAGGCGGGCCAGGGCGGTGCGGCGGTCGGGGCCGGTGGCGATGATCTTGGCGATCATCGGGTCGTAGTCCGGGGTGATGCGGTCGCCGGTGCGGACACCGGCATCGACGCGCACGGTGTCAGGGAGTTTCAGGTGGGACAGGGTGCCGATGGAGGGGAGGAAGTTGCGAGCGGGGTCTTCGGCGTACAGGCGGACTTCGATGGCGTGGCCGTCGATGCTGAGCTGGGATTGGGTGAGGGGGAGGGGTTCGCCGGCGGCGACGCGGAGTTGCCATTCGACCAGGTCCTGGCCGGTGATGGCCTCGGTGACCGGGTGTTCGACCTGGAGGCGGGTGTTCATCTCCATGAAGTGGAATGTGTCACCCTCGGCGATGAACTCGACGGTGCCGGCGCCGATGTAGTTGACGGCGCGGGCGGCGGCGATGGCGGCGTCGCCCATGGCCTGGCGCATGGCGGTGGTCATGCCGGGGGCGGGGGCTTCCTCGATCACCTTCTGGTGGCGGCGCTGGATGGAGCAGTCGCGTTCGAAGAGGGAGACGACGTTGCCGTGGCAGTCGGCGAAAACCTGGATTTCGATGTGGCGCGGGCGGGTGAGGTATTTCTCGACCAGCACGCGGTCATCACCAAAACTGCTGGTGGCTTCGCGCTGGGCGCCGGCGAGGGCGAGGGCGAAGTCGGGGGCGGAGTCGACGACGCGCATGCCTTTGCCGCCGCCGCCGGCTGAGGCCTTGATCAGGACGGGGTAGCCGATGGCGTCGGCCGCGGATTGCAAGGTGGCGAGGTCCTGGGCTTCGCCGTGGTAGCCGGGGACGAGGGGGATTCCGGCTTCGGCCATCAAGGCCTTGGCTTGGGATTTGCCGCCCATGGCGCGGATGGCGGCGGGTGGGGGGCCGACGAAGATCAGGCCGGCGGCGGCGCAGGCTTCGGCGAACTCGGCGTTTTCGGAGAGGAAGCCGTAGCCGGGATGAATGGCCTCGGCGCCGGTCAGGCGGGCGGCTTCGAGGATGGCGTCGATGCGCAGGTATGAGTCGCGCGGGGCGGCGGGGCCGATGCGCATGGCGATGTCGGCCATGGTGACGTGCATGGCATGGGCATCGGCGTCGGAGTGGACGGCGATGGTGTACAGGCCCATGCGGCGGGCGGTGCGGATGATGCGGCAGGCGATTTCGCCGCGGTTGGCGATGAGGAGTTTGGTGAACATCGCCATCACATCCGGAACAGGCCGAAGCGGGTGGGCTCGATCGGGGCGTTGAGGGCAGCGGAGAGGCCGAGGCCGAGGACACGGCGGGTGTCGGCGGGGTCGATGATGCCGTCGTCCCACAGGCGGGCGGTGGCGTAGGTTGGGTGGCCCTGGGTTTCGTATTGGTCGCGGATCGGTTGCTTGAAGGCGTCTTCGGCTTCGGGGGACCAGGTTTCGCCGCGGGCTTCGATGCCGTCGCGGCGGATGGTGGCCATCACGCTGGCGGCCTGTTCGCCGCCCATCACCGAGATGCGGGCGTTCGGCCACATCCACAGGAAGCGCGGGTCATAGGCGCGGCCGCACATGCCGTAATTGCCGGCGCCGAAGCTGCCACCGATCACCACGGTGAATTTGGGGACGTTGGCGGTGGCCACGGCGGTGACCATCTTGGCGCCGTCCTTGGCGATGCCGCCGTTTTCGTATTTTCGGCCAACCATGAAGCCGGTGATGTTCTGCAGGAAGACCAGCGGGATCAGGCGCTGGGCGCAGAGTTCGATGAAGTGCGCGGCCTTCTGCGCGGACTCGCTGAACAGGATGCCGTTATTGGCGACGATGCCGACGGGGTAGCCGTGGATATGGGCGAAGCCGGTGACGAGCGTGGTGCCGTAAAGGCGTTTGAACTCGTCGAACTCGCTGTCGTCGACGATGCGGGCGATGACGTCCCGGACATCGTAGGGGCGGCGGCGGTCGGCGGGGATGATGCCGGAGATTTCGGCCGGGTCGTGGCGCGGCGGCTTGGGCTGGCGCAGGGCGAGGCCGGGGTGCTTGGTGGTGTTCAGCGTGGCGACGATGCGGCGGGCGATGCCGAGCGCGTGGGGGTCGTTCTCGGCGAAATGGTCGGCGACGCCGGAGATGCGGGTGTGGACGTCGGCGCCACCGAGGTCCTCGGCGGTGACGATCTCGCCCGTGGCGGCCTTCACCAAAGGGGGGCCGCCGAGGAAGATGGTGCCCTGCCCTTTTACAATGATGGACTCATCGGACATGGCGGGGACGTAGGCGCCGCCGGCGGTGCAGGAGCCCATGACGACGGCGATCTGGGCGATGCCCTCGGCGGACATCTGGGCCTGGTTGAAGAAGATGCGGCCGAAATGGTCGCGGTCGGGGAAGACCTCGTCCTGGTTGGGCAGGTTGGCGCCGCCGGAATCGACCAAGTAGATGCAGGGGAGGCGGTTGGCGCGGGCGATCTCCTGGGCGCGCAGGTGCTTCTTCACGGTGACCGGGAAGTAGGTGCCGCCCTTTACCGTGGCGTCGTTGCAGACGATGACACATTCGCGGCCACTGACGCGGCCGATGCCGGTGATGATGCCGGCGGACGGGACCTCGTTGCCATACATGCCGTGGGCGGCGAGTTGGGAAAACTCCAGGAACGGCGTGCCGGGATCGAGCAGGGCCTCGACGCGGGCGCGCGGGAGGAGCTTGCCGCGGGAGAGGTGGCGCTTGCGGGCGACCTCACCGCCGCCGAGGGAGGCGTGCTCGGCCAAGGCGCGGATTTCAGCGACCTGGGCGCGCATGGCCTCGGCGTTGGCGGCGAAGTCCGGGGAGCGGGGATCGATGGTCATGCGAGGGGTCCAAAAAAAGAAGACTTCTTTTTGTGAACTATAAGAAGCAAAAAAACTTCATCAATGGCCTGCGGCCTCATGGACCGATGTCCGTCCAGGGCAAATGGAAAAAGTTTTTTTGCTTCTTTTTGTTCACAAAAAGAAGATTCTTCTTTCCTCATGCTGTCTCCCTGAACAGCTCACGCCCAATCAGCATCCGGCGGATTTCGGAGGTGCCGGCGCCGATCTCATAGAGCTTGGCATCGCGCAGGAGGCGGCCGGTGGGGTAGTCGTTGATGTAGCCGTTGCCGCCCAGCGCCTGAATGGCTTCGAGCGCCATCCAGGTGGCTTTCTCGGCGGAATAGAGGATCACGCCGGCGGCGTCTTTGCGGGTGGTGCGGCCGCGGTCGCAGGCTTTGCCCACCGCGTAGACATAGGCGCGGGCGGCGTTCATCACAGTGTACATGTCGGCGATCTTGCCCTGCATGAGCTGGAACTCGCCGATCGCCTGGCCGAATTGTTTGCGATCGTGGATGTAGGGCAGGACGACGTCCATGCAGGCTTGCATGATGCCGAGCGGGCCGCCGGAGAGGACAACGCGTTCGTAGTCCAGGCCGCTCATCAGGACGGCGACGCCGCCATCGATGCGGCCGAGCACGTTCTCGGCGGGGACTTCGACGTTGTCGAAGACGAGCTCGCCGGTGTTGGAGCCGCGCATGCCGAGCTTGTCGAGTTTTTGTGCGCAGGAGAACCCCTTCACGCCCCTTTCGATCAGGAAGGCGGTGATGCCGCGCTGGTGCGCATCGGGGTTGGTCTTGGCGTAGACGACGAGGACATCGGCGTCGGGGCCGTTGGTGATCCAGAACTTGGTGCCGTTGAGGATGTAGCGGTCGCCGTGGCGCTCGGCCTTGAGGCGCATGGAGACGACGTCCGAGCCGGCGCCGGACTCGCTCATGGCGAGCGCACCGACGTGTTCGCCGGAGATGAGCTTGGGGAGGTAGGTGCGTTTCTGGGCGGGGGTCCCATTTCGGCGTATCTGGTTGACGCAGAGGTTGCTGTGCGCACCGTAAGACAGGCCGACCGAGGCCGACGCCCTGCTGATTTCCTCCATGGCGATGGAGTGGGCGAGGTAGCCCATGCCGGCGCCGCCGAACTCTTCCTCGACGGTGAGGCCGAGAAGGCCGAGGCTGCCCATCTTCTGCCAGAGGTCGGCGGGGAAGTCGTTGTCGCGGTCGATGGCGGCGGCGCGCGGGGCGATCTCGGCTTCGGCGAAACGGCGGACGCTGTCGCGCAGCATGTCGATCTCTTCGCCGAGGTCGAAGTCCAGGCCGTAATCGGTGTTGCCTGCCATGACACTAGCCTCCGCAGGAGGCAGGAAGAAAGGGCGTTCTTTTTTGAAAAAAAGAACCAAAAAACTTCTGTCCGTTTGCGATCGGCGTTGGGGCCGGCGCGGGTGCAAATGGATAAAGTCTTTTTGCTTCTTTTTCTTCAGAAAAAGAAGATTCTTTCTTTTCCTTCATGCTTTCAGCTCCGGGAAATCCTCTTCGCGGTATTCGCCGGGGGCGCGGGCCGTGCGGGCGTGTTCGGCGCTGCGCAGTTCAACGCGGCGGATTTTGCCGGAGATGGTTTTCGGCAGGTCGGAGAATTCGAGGCGGCGGATGCGCTTGTACGGCGCGAGACGGGCGTTCAGGTGCTTGAAGATCGACAGCGCGGTTTCCGGCGAGCCGTTGGCACCGGCGGCCAGCGTGATGTAGGCCTTGGGCACCGCGAGGCGGATCGGGTCCGGGGCGGGAACGACCGCGGCCTCGGCGACGGCCGGGTGTTCGATCAGCACGGATTCCAGTTCGAAGGGCGAGATGCGGTAGTCGCTCGCTTTGAACACGTCATCGGCGCGGCCGACATAGGTGAGATAGCCATCGGCGTCGCGGCTGGCGACATCGCCGGTGCGGTAGACCTCGCCTTCGATGGATTGGATGGTGCCGTCGTCGAGCTGGTAGCCGCGCATCAGGCCGGCGGGGCGGTGGGCGAGCGGGATGGCGATTTCGCCCTCGTCTGATTCCTTCCCGTCAGCATCTAGCAGAAGCAGTTTGTAGCCGGGCATGGCGCGGCCCATCGAGCCCGGCTTGACCGTCTGGCCCGGCGGGTTGGCGGCCTGCAGGGTGGTTTCAGTTTGGCCGTAGCCGTCGCGAATGGTCAGGCCCCAGGCGGCGCGGACCTGGTCGATCACCTCGGGGTTCAGCGGCTCGCCGGCGCCGCAGGTTTCGGTCAGCGCCACCTTGTACGAATTGAGGTCCTCCTGGATGAACATGCGCCAGACGGTGGGGGGCGCGCAGATCGAGGTGACCTTGTGCTCGACCAGGGTCTCCAGCAGGGCCTTGGCATTGAAGCGTGGCTGGTTGGCGATGAAGACGCAGGCGCTGGCCATCCAGGGCGCGAAGAAGCAAGACCAGGCGTGCTTGGCCCAGCCGGGCGAGGAGATGTTGAGGTGAACGTCGCCGGGCTTCAGGCCGAGCCAGTAGACGGTGGTGAGGTGGCCGAGGGCGTAGGAGCGGTGGCTGTGCAGCACGAGCTTCGGCTTGGCGGTCGTGCCGGAGGTGAAATAGAGCAGCAGCGGGTCGTCCGCGTCGGTGGTGCCGTCCGCGGTGAAATTCGTTGATTCAGTCGTGAAGGAGGCGAAATCGGTGCAGCCATCCGGCGCGCCGCCGACCGTGACGTGCGGCACGGAAGCGTCGAGCATCGACAGCTTCGCGGCGTCGTCGGCGGCAGTGACCACGAAGCGCACGCGGGCGCGGGCGACGCGTTCGGCGAGGTCGGCGGGGGTGAGCAGGGTGGTCGCGGGCACCACCACCGCACCCAGCTTCATCGCCGCCAGCATCACTTCCCACAGCGGCACGACGTTGCCGAGCATCAGCAGGATTCGGTCGCCGCGCTTGGCGCCGAGGCGGCGCAATCCGTTGGCGACCTGGTTGGAACGGTCGGAAAGCTCGGCAAAATTGACTTTCGCGGCACCGGCGCCGGTGATCCACAGGGCCGGGCGGGATGCATTCGCGCCCTGGGCCAGCTCGGCGTCGAACCAATCAAGCGCCCAGTTGAATTTGCCGAGGTCAGGCCAACGAAAATCGCGGTACGCCGTGTCGTAGTCGCTACGGTGGGCGACGATCCAGTCGCGGGCCGTGCGCAGGGTGGCGGTGGTCACGACAGCTCCTCCCGCGTCTTGGCGGTGAGCCACTGGGCGACGATGGAGAAGTCCTTGGGGCCGAGGCCGTCCTTGGCCATCGCCTCGAACAGCTTCGTGACATGGGCGCCCAGCGGTGTGGGCGCACCGGCGGCGCTGGCGGCGTCCTGGGCGAGGCGGAGGTCCTTGAGCATCAGCGCGGTGGTGAAGCCCGGGGCGTAGTCGCGGTTGGCGGGCGTGGTCGGCACCGGGCCGGGCACCGGGCAGTAGCCGGTAAGCGCAAAGCTTTGGCCGGTGGAGGGGCCGACGATGTCGAACAGCTTCTGGCGCGACAGGCCCATGCGGTCGGCCATGGCGAAGGCCTCGCCGACGCCGAGCATGTTGATCGCCAGCATCATGTTGTTGCAGGCCTTGGCGACCTGGCCGGCGCCCGGCGGGCCGGCATGGATGATCGCGCGGCCCATGCCCTTGAGAACAGGCTCCGCGGCAGCAAAGCCGGCCTCCGAGCCGCCGCACATGAAGGTCAGCGTGCCGGCGACAGCCCCGCCAGTGCCGCCGGAGACCGGGGCGTCGAGGAATTCGATACCCTTCGCCGCGGCATCGACACCGACCTCGCGCGCCGTGGCAACATCGATAGTGGAGCTGTCGATGATCAGCTTCGTACGCGCGGACACGCTGGCGAGCACCCCGCCCTGCCCCGTGCAGACATCGGCGACGTGCTTGCCGGTCGGCAGCATGGTGATCACCACATCGGTGTCAGAAACGGCCTCGGCGATGGTGGCGGCGGTGGTGCCGCCATTTGCGCGATGGGCGGCCAGGGCGGCTTCGGAGAGGTCGAAGCCGATCACCTCATGGCCCGCCTCCAGCAGGTTGGTGGCCATCGGCAAACCCATGTTGCCGAGCCCGATCAGGGTGATTTTCATGCAGCCTCCAGCAGCTTGCGCGCGATGATGACGCGCATGATCTCGTTGGTTCCCTCAAGGATCCGGTGCACGCGCAGATCGCGCAGATACCGTTCGATCCCATACTCGCGGATATAGCCATAGCCGCCGTGCAGTTGCAGCGCCTCGTCGACGATGCGAAAGCAGACATCGGTGGCGAAGCGCTTGGCCATGGCACAGCGCATGGTGGCATCGGCGGCACCATTGTCCAGCGCCACCGCCGCCCGATGAACCATCAGCCGCGCCGCTTCCAGCTCGGTCGCCATGTCGGCCAGCTTGAACTGCAGGGCCTGGAACTCGGACAGCGTCTTGCCGAAGGCCCGGCGCTCCTGGACATAGGCCATCGCGGCGCCGAGGCAGGCGCGGGCGCCGCCGAGCGAACACGCGGCAATATTGATGCGCCCGCCATCGAGACCCATCATCGCGAAGCGGAAGCCCTCGCCCTCGGCCCCCAGCCGGTTCTCCACCGGCACCATCACGTCATCGAAGATCACCTGGGCAGTCGGCTGGCTGTTCCAGCCCATCTTGTTCTCAGGCTGCCCGAAGCTCAGGCCCGGTATGCCTTTCTCGGCCACAATGCAGGAGATGCCGCGCGCGGTGGCGTCGCCGGTGCGGACCATGGCGACGTAGAGATCGGAGATGCCGGCGCCGGAAATGAAGGCCTTGGTGCCGTTGACTTTGTAGTGGCCGTCGCCGGTAGCCACGGCGCGGGTCTTCAATGCCGCAGCGTCCGAGCCGGACCCCGGCTCGGTCAGGCAGTAGCTGACGAATAGCTCGCCCGACAGCACTCGCGGCAGCCAGCGCTCGCGCTGGGCCTGGTTACCGAAGCGCGCAATCATACCGGCGACCATGTTGTGGATGGTCAGGAACGCCGTGGTGCTCGGACAGGCGACCGCCAGCTCCTCGAACACCAGGGCAGCGTCCAGACGCGACAATCCGGTGCCGCCATGCGCCTCGTCGACATACAGTCCGGCAAAGCCCAACGCGGCGGCCTCGCGCAACTCCGCCGCCGGGAAAATCCGCTCGGCATCCCAGCGCGCAGCACCCGGCGCCAGCCGCTCGGCAGCGAAGGCGCGCGCCGTGGCCTGGAATGCACGCTGGTCTTCAGTCAGCTCGAAATCCATGTCCCCTTCTCTCAGCTATAGGCAAGCAGCGTGTCGACCACGCCGTCGATCAGGCGTCGCGCATCGGACGCCACCGCCACATGGGCATTGGCCGGCTTTCCGCCACGGGTCAACATCCCCTCCTCAGTCAGGGTGCGCATGTCACAAACGGTCATGCCCCGCGTGTGCTCGCCCTTCGTCTCCACCGCGACATGCACATGCCGATAGGTCAGCAGCGTATCGTCGACATACGGGACGATGGCGCAGACATCATGCATCGGCGCGATCTCCAGCCCGATCGCCGCCCGGCCCCGCCCCAGGTAGAAATCCAGCAACCCCGCAACAGTTCGCGCCACCGTGCCCCCTGCGCGCAGCCGAGCCAGATCGCCGGCCCCCGTGCCGGTCACCAGTGTCACGTTGTATCCCACCATGCGGATGCGTGCGCCGCCGTCGAACAGCACCGCCGCCGCCTCGGGATCGCACCAGACGTTGAACTCCGCCGCCGAGCGGATATTGCCCAGCGTCGTCGAGCCGCCCATCACCGTGACCTCGCGCAGCCAGCGGGCCAGGCGCGGCTCCTTCTTCAGCGCCATCGCCACATTGGTGGCCGGGCCGATCACCGCCAGGACCAGCTCGTCCTTGTGCGCCCGGGCGGTCTCGATGATGAAATCCACGGCATGCATGTCGATCACCGCCGCGCGCGGTGCCGGCATGTCGCTGCCATCCAGCCCGGTCTTGCCATGGGCCTCGGCCACCGGATGCATCGGCGCCACCAGCGGCGCGGCACACCCCATCGCCACCGGCACATCGATGCCCCCCAGCGCCAGGATCGACAGCGCGTTGTGCGTCACCCGCTCCAGCGTGTTGTTGCCATGCACAGTGCTCAGGCCCAACAGCTCCAGATGCCGCGCGGCATACAGGATCGCCACCGCATCGTCATGGCCGGGATCGCAGTCGATCAGCATCTTCGTCGTTGGCATCGCAGTCCCTTCTCAGCCGCCGCACCGGACACGTCTGGCCCACGAACGTCGGAAAGTCGCGCAGGTCAACCGGGCTGGTCCAGATCGCTGCCATCCAGGCCGCGAAACGGCGCCCCAGCCATCTCCGCCAGGATCCCCGGAAGCGTCGGCAGAAACCGCTCGCCATGCCCCGCCGCAACCACGCCGCCCACCACCCGGCTCACCGCATCGGCCATCTCGCTCGGCGCCCCAGCCTCGTGCGCCAGGCCGCGATAGGTCTCCAGCACGTTCTGCCCCATCCACAGCTTGCCCCGCCCACGACTGTCATCGCCCGCACGGATCCACGGCGCGATCCACGAGAACATCACGCTGTTCGACCCCCCGGCCTCAATCACCGCCGCCAGCGCATTGAGATCAACCCCCATCTTCGAGGCCGCGGCAAAGGTCTCGCTGATGATCACCGCGTTGCTGAAGCTGACAAAATTGTTCACCAGCTTCACCGTCAGCGCCGCCCCCAGCGCCCCGCACTCCACGATGGTATCGGCATAGCACTCCACGATCGGCCGGATCCGCGCGATCACCGCGGGATCGCCCCCGAGCATGCTTGACAGCCGCCCCTCCTCGGCCTCTTTCGGCGTGCGCCCCACCGGCGCGTCCACCATCGCCACCCCCCGCCCCGCCAGCATCGCCCCCAACCGGCGCGTTGTCTCCGGCAGCCCGGTGCTCGCATCCACCACCACCATGCCCGGACGCAACATCGGCAACAGCGCGGTGACCAGCGCCTCGACCTCCTTCACCCCCGGCAGGAACAGCACGATCACATCGCTCGCGGCCACTAGCCCCGCGAGGTCCCCCGCCTCCACCGCCCCGCGCGCCACCAGGTCATCCACCGGCACCCGGTTGCGATGCCCCAGCACCGCCAGCGAATACCCTCGCAACAGGATATGCTTCGCCGCGCCATGACCCATCAACCCAGGGCCGACAAACCCCAAGCGCATTCCGTCCATGGTCGCTTTCCTCCCGCATCAAGCACCAGCATGCGAGGCCGGCACCGACGCCGCAAGCAGGTCAGGCCGCAAACAGGTCAGGCCGCAAGCACCCCGGCCTCGCGCAGCGTCGCCTCCAGCTCGGCGCGACCCAGGTCACGGGTAATGAACACCAGTCGCGAACGCCGGTCAGGGTCCGGCCAGGAGGACAGCCTGACTGGAGGGTGAAAGATGTGATGCACGCCATGCACCGCCAATGGCGCGTCCTCCCCCACCACGTTCAGGATGCCCGTCACGCGCAAGAGATCCGCCCCCCGCAAATGCCGCAGCGCCGCCAGCCAGCGCGAGACCAACTCCCACTCCAGCGGCGCATCAAACGTCATGCAAAAAGCCTGGATGCGCGCATCATGCGCACCATGAACATGGTGCGCATGGTCGTGGTCATGATGATCGTGACCGTGACCGTGATGCCCATGTCCGGCATAGGCCGCCTCATTCAGCCAGCGCTGCACATCCGCCGTCTTGCGCGCGGGATCGAACAGCGCCGCGCCAAACAACCGGTCCGGCGCAATCTGGCCATGCGCCACCGCAATGACCGGCGCCGCCGGGTTGAGCGCCGCCAGCCGAGCCGCCAAAGCCGCCATCGCCTGATCATCAACAAGGTCCGCTTTCGTCAGCAGCAGCCGGTCGGCAATCGCCACCTGCTTCACCGCCTCGGCATGCTCATCCAGTTGCTGCATCGCATTGGCGGCATCCACCGTGACCACCACCGCATCCAGCCGCACGAAGTGGCTCACCAACGGATTGGCCAGCAACAACTGGACCACCGGCGCCGGGTCGGCGAGCCCGGTCGTCTCTACCAGAACGCGCGAGAAATGCGGAATCTCGCCCGAATCCCGCCGCGCCAGCAGCATCCGCAACGTCTCCTCGAGATCGCTTCGCACGGTGCAACAAATGCACCCATTGGCCATCACCTCCACTTCGCCATCCAGCCGCTCGACCAACAGATGATCCAGCCCAATTTCGCCGAACTCGTTGATGATCACCGCGCTGTCGGACATGCCCTCCGCCAACTAATTTAATCAAGCCCCTGAACTTAAACAACTAATTAGATTGCGGCTGAACACGATCCCCAAATCAGTCCCCAAGCCTGACGCGCCATGCCCTGACTTCAAAACGCCGCCCTTGCTCGTGGCCTGAAGCTTCGTGAGCAAGTGAAGCGACGTGTTGCTTGGACCTGGGCGGCTGTCATGGCTTTCGACCTAGCAAGTTGCAATCGCGTAATCCTGCGTCTCAAACTATTTGAAGCCATACGAGGCATTGGCGCGCCAATCCAACTCACTCAACCGGGCCTCCATCTCCTGAGTCTCCAGAGACTGCCTGCGAGCCTCCAGCAGACCCGAAAGCGCCTCGGCCTCATCCAGCAGCAGCTCACCGGAGCAGGCTGCCCTGAGGAC
>CAXNGD010000016.1:0-16100 GCA_964201575.1 Acetobacterales bacterium
TTCGATGACGCGCGCCAGCAACGGCAACGCAAGATTTCGCCCGGTCGCCCCCGGCAGCGGCGTGCCATCCGGTCGCCCCACCCAGATGCCGACAACATTGGTGGCATCGAAGCCCATCGCCCAGGCATCGCGCCCGCCCCAGCTCGTCCCTGTCTTCCATGCCACGCCCGGCGGTCCGCCATCGGGGAAGCGTTGGGTCAGCACATCGGCAATCACCGTGGCGGCGCGGGGCTGGAGGAAACTGCGCACCGGTCCCTGCCCTGGCATCAGCCGCAGCGGCATGGCCCCCCCATCGGTGCCGAGGGCGGCATACAGCCCGGCCAGTTCGCGCAGCGTGACCCCGGCACCGCCAAGCGCCAGTGGCAATGACGGATCGGCACCCGGCGGCAGGCGCAGCGTCACGCCGGCCCCCTTCACCGTCGACGCGAAGCGCAGCGCCCCCACCCGGTCGAGCAGAGCCACTGCCGGCAGGTTCAGCGACCGCCGCAGCGCATCCGCCGCGGTGACGGCACCCTGGAAGCTGCGATCGAAATCCTCGGGCGCATAGGCGCCGAAGCGGCGCGGCAGGTCGTCCACCCGGGTCTGCGGTGCCGCGATCCCGTCCTGGAAGGCCATGGCATAGATGAACGGCTTCATCGCCGAGCCGGGCGAGCGCACCGCGCGGCTGAGGTCCATCGCCCCTGCCCGCCCGGCTTGCGGCCCGTCACCGCCAGACACCACGGCACGCAACTCGCGCGTCGCCATGTCCGCCACCACGACCGCCATCGAGGCCCGCTCGGGCAAGCTGCGCAGGCGCTCCGCGGCAAACCGCTCCAGCACCCGCTGCAACGGCAGATCGAGCGTGGTCTGCACCCGGTCCGCCCGCGGCAATTCCGCCACCGCTTGGCGCGCATGACGCGGCAGGGCCACGCGCTGCGTTGGCACCGGACCGCCATCGGCACCCAGGATGCGGTCGCGCAACACCCGCGCGCGCTCGGCGTGACGGTCCGGCCGCAGCGCCTCCGGCCGGCGCGGGATCGCCACCATGAGCGCTGCCTGCGCCGGGTCGAGATGGGCAGGGCCGACGCCGAACCAGGCCAGCGACCCCGCGCGCACCCCCTCCAGATTGCCGCCATAGGGCGCCAGGCTCAGCCAGATGCCAAGGATCTGCTGTTTCGAGAAATGCCACTCCAGCTGCATGGCACGGGCGATCTCGATCACCTTCGAGCGCCAGTTACGCGGCCGCGGTTCCAGCAGCCGCGCCGCCTGCATGGTCAGGGTTGAGCCACCCGACACAATTCGCCCGGCGCGCACATCCTGAAGCGCCGCCCGCGCCAGCGCCAACGGATCGACCCCGGGATGCCACCAGAAACGACGGTCCTCGATCTCCACCAGCGTGCGGATCAGCACCGGCGAGACCTCGTCGGCACGCACCCGGAACCGCCAAACGCCTCCCGTTGCCGGCAACAGCGCCAGCGTGCGGCCATCCCGTGCCACCACCTCACTGCCGACGACGCCCAGCCGGCCAAGTGCCGGCGGGAATGACCGGTCCAACGCCCAGAGCCCCGCGGCAATCACCGCAACCGAGAGAAGCGCCAGCCAAACCCGCCGGCCAAGCGGTGGTTCCAGGCGCCAGATGCCGCCTGCCATGGCCTATTCCGCCGGCAGCACCCGGATCCTGCCCACCGCCTGGCGCGCGAACACGCTCGGCCGATACATATCGGCCAAATCGGCGCCGGGCAGTTCAAAGAAGCCTGGCGTCACCGCGCGCACGCGTGCGGCAATGCGAAACCCCGGCCGTGCCTCGTTCAGGACGATCGCAGCGGCGAACCGGTCATCGGCCGCCGGCTGTGCCTCGGTGTCGGTGAGTTCGCCAAGCCAGGGCATGCCGGGCACGGTACCTGAAGTCAGCCTGGCTGTGATCTCCCAGCCCGCCGGAAGCCCTTGCATCACCAGCGCCCGGTGTTCCTGCCTGGTCTCCGCGCTGCCTTCCAGCAGGACCACGAACTCGGTGTTCTGCCGCAACTGGTCCAGGTTCAGCGCCGAGCCGTCCAGCGCCAGGAACTTGCGGGACACCCGCATCCCAAACCGTGCCGCGGGCAGCGGTTCGATCGGCACGCCGCTGACCGAGACCGATTGCCACACCGCACGCTCGGACAGGTTGCGCGCGCTCATCGGCCCGGTCAGGCGCGCGGCCACAACGGCGCCGGACATGGCCTGCCCGTCCAGCGTCACCCGCACCGGCCGGCCATCGCGACCAAGCGACGCGGCAGCAGCAGCCATCCAGGCCTGCTCCTGGGTCGACAACGCCCCCGGCATTAGGTCAGCGGCGGGAAACCCGGCAACAAGGCGGGCCAGCCGCTCCGGCAACAGCCCGCTTTCCTTCAACAGGACCGCCATGGCCGCGAGGTCGCGCAAGCCAGTGCCGTAGTCGGCCGACCACCAGCGCCGCACGGGGCTATCCAGCGCGGCGCGAAACATCGCCTCGGCCCGCGGCTGGTCATGCGCCAGGGCAAGGGCGGCCGCAACATGGGCGCGCGCCAGTGGTGTCGGCAGCCCGCCCGGATTCTCCGCCAGCACGCGCGCCGCCCCCGGAAGCCCCTGTCCGGCCAGCGCGAGCACGTACAGCCGATAGGCCTGCGCTGCCACGCCTTCGGGCTGAGTCGACGGGTACTCGCTGGCCTCGGCCAGATGGCGCAGCGCATCGGCCATCACCACATCGGGCACCGTGGCACCGGCCGCGCGCGCGCGCAGCAGGAACTCCACGGCATAGGAGGACAGCCACGGTTCGGCCACGCCATTGGCGCTCCACATCCCGAACCCGCCATCGTAGCGCTGGCGGTCGAGCACAGAGGCCACGGCGGCACCCAGCCGCGCGGCGCGCTGGTCGCCGGCCACAGGCCCGTCCGGCAACAGCGACAAGGGCAATCCGCGGCTGATCGATTGCTCCAGGCAGGAGATCGGATAGGCATCCAGCGCCCGCACCAACGCGGCAGCGTCATAGCGCACCGGTGCGCCGAATGTCGCCTCGGCCGACCAGGTGCCGGGCATGAAGCGGGATGTCGGCGGATCGAGCCGCGCTTCGGCCCCGATTGCCATCTCCACCCCGCTGACCAGACTGGCCGGCGGGCGGGCGGGGCGGATGGTGATCGCGGTGTCGCGCTGCAGACGGAAGCCACCCGGACCGGTGATGTCCAGCTTCACCACGCCGCGCCCGGCCCCAGTCGCTCTCAACAGCGTGGCCGGCAATCCGCGCTCCCCGGTCGCCAGATTGGCCGACAAGGTGGCACCGCCCTCGATGACCAACGGGCCTTCGGTGGCGACCTGAACGGACACCATGCCGCTCGGCAGATCGATGTTGTGCAGCATCACCGCCAGCCGGGCCTCATCGCCAGGGGCCAGGAAGCGCGGCAGCAGCGCCTCGGCCACCACGGGGTCGCGCACCGTCGCCGGCTTGCCGGCCGAGCCCACCTTGCTGCCCTGCCAGGCCACCGCCATGAGGCGAACCTCGCCGTTGAAATCGGGCATGTCGAGTGGGATCTGGGCCACGCCATCCGCGCCGGCCTGCACCGGCGGCGTGAACAGTGTCACCGTGCGGATGGGGATGTCGGGCAACGTGAAGCCGCCCTCGTCGCCGCCCTGCTTCAAGAGCGTCGCCTCGCCTTCGGCCGGCGCGATCAGCCGGCCCCAGTCGTCGCGGATATCCAGCCCCAGGCGACGACGGCCGAGATAATGGGCGGCGGGATCCGGGGTGGCGAAACGGTTGAGGCGCAGTATGCCCTCGTCGACCGCCGCCAAGGTGACCCAGGCGCCTGGCGCGGCCCGGACCGGCACCACGCTGCGCGCCCGCGGCGGCAGACGGTCAGGCGTTTCGATCCGCACCGCCAGCGTGCGCGCGGCGGGATCGACGCCAACCCAGGTCAGACCGATGGCGCGTCCCGGGCGATCCTTGTCCGCCGCGCCGCGGAACAGATGGACGGCGACATAGGCACCGGGTCCCCAGCTTGCCTCGACCGGCACATCGACATCCGCGCCCCCGGCCGGCACCGTGACGGTGCGCAACGACAGCACGCGGTCCGACAGCACCACCAGCGTGGCCTCGCCGGCAAACGGTGGGGCGATATGGACCTTGACGCTCTCGCCCACCCGGGCGCTGCGCGTCGCCGCCGAGACATCGATACGGTCGGGCACATCCGGGCTCTCGGAGGCCGACCAGCCGGCGCGGAACCGATAGGAGGTGATCGCCATGCCATTGGCCTGCGCCACCTCGATCCGGTAGCGGCCGAAATCCAGCTTGCGCCCGAAGCGGAAAGCCTCCGCCGCCGGGATCGCGATCTCGCGGGTCTCCAGCGGCTCGTCGCGCCAGACGGTCTCGTAGCGCGCCATGGATCCGCGCGCCACCATCCGCCAATCCGGCCGCTCGCGCACCAGCCGCAGCCTGGCGCCCAAGGGAATGCGCACGCCATCGGGACCGACCGCGGCAATCTCGAAGGCGGCCTCTGCTTGGGCATCGACGGCGTTGTCGGCGAACAGCGGCTTCAATCCGATCAACGGGCCATCCGGGCGCACCGGAATCGTCGCCGTGGCGCGCGAGGCACGGCCGGCCGGGTCGTTGACCGCGATATCGAGCTCCGCCTTCAACGCAAACGTCGTGTCCGGCAGGCGGGCGAGGCTGAGCGCCAGCGTGGTGCGCCCCTCGGGATCGGTCTCCGGCAATTCGATCTGCCGCGCCGAGGGGGCATAGATCTCGCCGATCTGGCCGATGCGATAACCTGCCAGCGCCGAAAACGGCGCGGTATCGACGACCAGCCGCATCGTCGCCTCGCCCGACAGGGCGGCCGCCGGCGCGCCATAGAGGAAGCGCGCACTGACCGGGATGCTGACCGGCTGGCCGGCAACCAGCGTGGCCGGCAATGCACCAACCTCGACCGCCATGCGATCGGGCACAAAGGCATCGACCCGGAACTGGCCAAGCCCGATCGCCGGGAGGCCGGGATCGGCATGCAATTCTACTGACCACACCCCCGCCGCCGCCCCCGCCGACAGCGCCACCGGCAGATGCAGCGAGGCATCGCCCAGACGCGGCGGCGTCAGCCTGACGAAGGTCTGGCCGCCGGGACGCTTCACCGTCACCTGCACCGGCACATCGGCCGGCAGCCCGGCGGCGTCGCGCACCAGGGCCATCAACTGCACCGTCTCGCCCGGTCGGTAGATGCCGCGGTCGAACCAGACGAAGGCGTCGATCGGTCCGGGATGCGGCATGCCCTCCACCCCGCGATCGGACAGGTCGAAGGCGGCGCTGTTCAGATCGAGACTGGCGAAATCCGTGTCGGCGAAAGCATGGATCGACCCGGGCTCGAGCGAGCCCTCGCCCCGCAGCAAGGCACGCGCGAAGCGCGCGACGCCATCGGCATCGGTGGTCGCCTCGGCCAGAATGTCGTTGTTTCGGGCCAGCAGGCGCAGCGCCACGCCAGGGCGCGGGCGGGCATCCAAATACCCCCGCACCTGCACCGTCAGCCCATCCGAGCCGCGCCAGACCGTGGGCGCGAGGTCGGTGCGCAGGATCATCTGCACTGCAGTGGCATCCCCGCGCGGCGCGCCATCGCCGACCCGGGCCACCAGGGCGTACAGCCCAGGACCGGCGGTGCTCAGCGCCTCGGGCATCGGCAGCGCGGTGCGGGCGGACTTGTTGACCTCCCATTTCGGGATCTCCGCGCGGCCCTTCCAGACCTCGCTGCCGCTCGACTCGGCGATCGATTCAACCGCCCAGCGATCGACCTGCTCGCCCAGCTTGTAGTCGCGCAGGAAGCCGGCAACGTTGCGTTCGGTCATGCGCACCAGCGACAGGCTGACCGCCGAGAGGTTGACCGTGGTCAGGGTCACCGCCGGCGCCTGGCCGCGCGGCAGCACGAACATGCGGGTGTCGAACGCCACGCGCGGCTGGCGATTGGGCATCGCCACATTGCCTACATTGTCGCGCGTGACCGTGATGCCGCCCTCGCCGGGCATGCCGGCACGCACGGTGATGTGGGTGGTGGTACCGTGCGGCAGGCCGGAGACGCAGATCCGATCACCTTCGCGCGTGACCGCGGCGCCCGGCATTGGCGGGTTCAGGACGATCCAGTCCTGCGGGTTGAAGTCGCTGCGCCGGCTTGGCGGCGAGGTGAAGGCAAGACAGGCCCGCGCGGGATCGGCCTCGGCTTCGGTGTTCACGCTGCGTACCTGGACGCCGACCTCGCGGCGGGCTGCATCGAGCTGGCGGCGATACTCCTGGTTGTTCGGCGCGCGCTCCACCACCTGGGACAGCGCCGAGAGCATCTGCGGCATCCTGTTCTGCGCCCGCAGGGCCTCGGCGATCAGTTGCAGCGGGCGGATCTCCGGCTCTCCGGAGTCGGCGGACTGGAACGCCTGCCAGCCGGCATACAGCGCCTTCTCGGCATCCGGCGGGGTCCGGCGCAGGAACGCGTTGGCCAACTCGGAATAATGAGTGGCGTTGGAGTCACGCTGGGCGATGCGCAGTTCAAGGGCCGCAATGGCAGCGGGCCAGTCGCGCTTGGCGATGGCCGCTGCGACCTGTTGATCGGCCGTGCGGCGTGCGGCAACTGTTGCCCCGGTGGGGAAGCGGGCGGTGAGGCTTTCGAAATACCTGTCCGTCGGTCCCTGGATCCCCGGCAGGTCGAATTCCTGGGCCTGTGCCGCTGGACAAACGAGGGCAAGAAGCATCGCGACAAGCGGCAGCAGGCGGCGCAGGGATTGGAACATCACAGGCTCCCGAAAAGAACGGCACATCACTCTGGCCGACACAGTGTCAATATTCAGTCAGGATTGGCGGCGGCCAATTCGGCATCCACCAGGGCGCCGATCCGCTCGACGAACGGGCAATGAATATCCAACGCACGCAACCCGTCACGGGTACGAAAAAGATACTCAGCGGCGGTCCCCATCCTGCCCCGGGCGGTGGCCAGACGCTGCACCACCTCATCCTCCGGCAGGTCGCAATAGCCGGGGCCACCGGGATCGATGGTGAAGGCGACGCCATGGCCCACCGCCTGGCCATCCGGCGTGGTCATCGGCACCCAGCGCGGGATGTAGCCGCGCGCCACCATCTCGCGGCGCCAGAGCAGGTCAAGCTCAGGCGCGACCAGATTTTCCTCGATGCGGAACGCCACTCCGGTGCATCCGCCACCCAGATGACCAGGACCGGGCCGCAGCCCGAGCATCAGGCCGGGATTTTCGGGTGTCCCGCGCCCGCCCTTGGTGGCGAGGCAGAACGAGCGATGCCAATCCGGCGTATGCGCCGCCAGCCGCTCGACATGGTGGACCATCGGGTTCCAGATCAGCGAGCCATAGGCAAACACCCAGACCCCGTCGCGACGCCCCTCGGCGCCACCCTCTGGCCGTTCGGCCAGAAAGGTGGCGAGCGAGGAGGCACGTTCCTCATCGCTGAGGACGTGCAGATCAGGACTCCATCGCCGGATTTCCTCGCCCAGACGACCCGCGAGCAGGAAATCACGGTTCAGGACATGCTCGCTCAAGCCCAGTTCCTCACGACTGAATGCGACACTTCAACGCTTCAACAGGTCGCGGATCTCTTCCAACAGCACCTCGTTGCGTGGTGGCGCGGCCGGAGCAGCTGGCGCTGCCTCTTGCTTGCGCTGCATGCGGCTAAGCAGCTTGACCATCCAGAACACGGCAAACGCGACGATGACGAACTGGAAGATAGCGTTCAGGAACAAGCCGACATTCAGCGTGACGTGACCTGCCTTCTGGGTGGCTTCCAAGGTGGCGAGGCGCTCGCCCTTCAGCACCAGATAGATGTTGCTGAAGTCGATGCCGCCCACCAACAGGCCGATGAGCGGCGTGAAGATGTCCTTCACCAGGCTGCCGACAATGGCGGTGAAGGCGGCGCCGATGATGATGCCGACGGCCAAGTCCACCACGTTGCCGCGCATGATGAATTTCTGGAATTCCTCCACCCAGCCGGGTGTGCGGATCGGAAGCTGTGCCATTTTGCTCTGCCCTCGTGTTGTTGTTTGTTGTCAGTCGGGACTCTGCAAACCGATGATCCCCGCCGCATTGTCCGTTGTCGTGCGCCATATGTCACCCTGGCCGAGAACGCGGGACAGCGCCTCGCAAAGATAACGTATGCGTGAGGCCTGACCAGTGATCCAGGGATGCAGCGTAAGGTTCACCACGGTGCCCCCTTCGCCATGCAGCACGGAAAAGCCCTCGGCGATCAGCTCGGCCCAGACAGGCGGCTGGACCCGGCGCAGCCACATTGACTCCAGGTCGTTCCACTCGGAATGTGCCGGCATCGCCAACAGGCCGGGCTTGAGTCGGTACGGCCGATCGTCATTGCTCCAATCGGTCGTATAGGCGAACCCTGCCTCGACGAGCAGCGCTGGTGTACGGGTGCTTTCGTTGAAATCCTGACCGCACCAGCCGGCCGGCGCCACCCCGGTGACGTCCATCACAGCAGCGCGGCTCTCGGCGATGAAGCCGCGTTCGTCCGCCTCGCTCATCCGCGCGGTGATGCGCCGTGTGGCAAACGTGCCGTGGGCCATGAAACAGGCGCCGCGCCGGACACATTCATCAACCAGTTCCGGATAACGCCGGGCCGCCTCCGCGCCGAGCGCCACCGAAGGCGCCAGACCGAAGCGATCCAGCACATCGAGAATGCGGAAAATACCCACCCGATTTCCATACTCGCGCTGGCTCCAGGTCAGCCAGTCGGGAAAGAAACTCCCCAGCGGCGACAGGATGCGCGGATCGCGGCTGGCATCCTGCGGCGGATTCGCCTCCCAATAGTCGAGCATCAGCGTGACCGTGAAGGCGGTGCGCGCACCGTTCGGCCAGACGATGCGCGGTCCCTGATCCAGCATGCGGAACGGGTAGAGGTCATGGTCCATACCCGCAGGGCGGACCTCGCCAACGGGAGGTATATCGGAAGGCGTGTGCCCATTGCCCTTGCTATCGGCCATGCAGCGCCTCCCGCGCGGCAAGATGCGCCTGCACTCCCGGCAGATGGTTCGCGCGATATGTGGCGGCGATCTCCTGGGCGGTGGTGCACCAGACGCCGGGATGGCTGAGGATATAGGCCATGGTGTCGCGGAACTGGCGGATGCGGCTCGGCTGGCCGACCCAGAACGGATGGATCGCCACGCACATCACCCTGCCCTGTTCGCCTCCTTCGGCATAGGCGGTGTCGAAATGGTCGCGGATCTGGCGGCAGAAATCGCCAATCTCCTCGCCGCGGCGCGACACGATGACGTCGTTCAGCTCCATCGTGTAAGGCACCGAGATCAGCGGCGAGCCGTCGGCGCGCGGTGCCTTGGTGATCACCGGAAACGGCTGGTCATCGTGATACAGGTCACAGGTGTAGTCATAGCCGGTCTCCGCCAACAAATCGAAAGTGTTCACGGTGTTGGTCACTGCCGGGCTGAACCAGCCAGCCTGTTCGGTGCCGACCAGCCGGCGATGAATGTCCCGCGACTCCTCCATCGCCGCGCGTTCCTCGTCGCGGGAGAAGCTCCAGTGATAGCGGGTGTTGTAGATGCCGTGCGACATCAGCTCCCAGCGGCGCTTCAGCATCGCTTCCAGGATGGCCGGATAGTGCTGGATCACCGCCATCGACAGGCTGACGGTGCAGCGAATGCCCAGCGCGTCCGTCGCCTCGAACAGCCGCCGCAGCCCCACCCGATTGCCATAGTCGCGCATCGAATAGCCAAGCACGTCCGGATGCGGCGACCGCGGCCAGGGATCACGCAACCGCTGGAACGCCGGCAGCCATTCATAGTGCTCGATGTTCGGACAGAGCCACAGCGCCACCCGCGCACCGTTGGGCCATGCCAGACGCGGCCGATGGCGGATCGCGGAATAGGTGACGATCTCCGGCTCCAAAGCGACGTTTCCCGTATGTGCGAATCAGCAGTTTACTTTAACAGTATGAGTCGGCACCGCGAAACTGCCGGCCAAGCGCGACCCGATTTGCGGTGGCACCTGTGGGAGACGAGCGATGCGCATGACAGTGCTGAGCCTGATGATGACGGGCGTGCTGGCGGGCTGCGGCTCGAGCCAATTCGACCGGGTGAGCACCGGCGCCGGCACTGGCGCAGGCACAGGCGCCCTGATCGGGCTGCTGGGTGGGCCGATCGGCGTCGGGCTGGGTGCCGCGATCGGTGCCGGCGTCGGCGCGGTCACCGGGGGGGCGACCACGTCTGATCAGATCGACCTCGGCAAGCCGGTCTGGAAATAGCCTAGGCGCTGCCGGCGACGTAGGCGCGCAGGCCGTCGACCTCAGCCTCCTGCTCCATCATGCGCGCCTTCACCACGTCGCCGATGCTGACAATGCCTGCGAGACGCTTGCCTTCAAGCACAGGCATGTGGCGAAACCGCCCATCGGTCATCGCGCGAATGGCGTCATCATAGGTGGTGGCCATCGTCGCCGTGTGGACCTCAGTGATCATCAACGCCGCGACCTTCATGCCCATTGCCTCCGCGCCATGGCCAGCCAGCGCATAGATGATATCGCGCTCGGTGATGATGCCGACGAGCGCGTCGCCCTCTAGCACCACCACGGCGCCGATCCGGCGAAAAGCCAGGACATTGGCGACATCGGCCAGGCTATTCCCGGGAGACACGCTGGCAACGTTGGTGCCTTTGTGCTTCAGAATGGCGGAGACAGTCATTTTCCGTTCCTCCGTACTGGTTCGGAGGCGCCTCCCCGATAGGGTCCGGCATCACGGCGTTCGGCGTGGGTGGGGAGCGCCCCGCTGGTCCAACTGTGAACCCCCGCACCCCATGATTTCAAGCAATGATTGCGCCGCTATGCCCCAGGGGTGAGCTGTGTCGCCACCAGATCGGCAAAGCGCCCCCGCCCGGCCACCAGATGTGCGAAGCTGCCGCGTTCAACGATGCGGCCATTCTCGAACACCAGGATCTCGTCGGCATCACGCACCGTGGACAGCCGATGGGCGATAATGAAGGTGGTCCGCCGCGCCATCAGTCGCCGCAGCGCCGCGGCAACCCGCGCCTCGGTGGCGGCGTCCAGCGCGCTGGTCGCCTCGTCCAACACCAGGATCGGCGGGTTCTTCAGCAGCGCGCGGGCAATCGCCAAGCGCTGGCGCTGCCCGCCGGACAGCGTGCCGCCACGCTCGCCCACCATGGTCTCGTAGCCATCCGGCTGGCGGATGATGAACTCATGCGCGTCAGCGGTGATGCAGGCCGCCTCCAGCTCCGCCTGCGTCGCATCCGGCTTGCCGATCAACAGGTTCTCGCGGATCGTCCGGTTCAGCAGCATCGCCTCCTGGAACACCACCCCGATCGACTGGCGCAGCGAGTCCACGCTCACATCGCGCAAATCCTGGCCGTCGATGGTGATGCTGCCCTGCTGCGGATCCCACATGCGCTGCAACAGCGTCATCGCCGTGCTCTTGCCCGCCCCGGTATGTCCGACCAGCGCGACGATGCTGCCATGCGGCGCCACGAACGACACATCCTCCAGCACCCGCCCGCCGCTTGGATAGGCGAAGCCGACGCCGTCGAACCGCACCTCGCCCGCCGTCACCGCCAGTGCCGGCGCCCCTGGCCGCTCCGGCACCGTGCTCTGCGCATCCAGCACGGCAAAGAACTCGCGCAGCCCCGGCACCTCGGCGAACAGCCGGGCACAGAACATCATCGCGCTGTCCAGCCGCGCGATCAGCAGCGTGGCGAATCCCATGAAGCTGACGATCTCGCCCACCGACGCCAGGCCCTGGACATTCAGCACCATGCCGGTCACCACGATGGCGATCACCGTGATGGTGCTCGCCGCCCGCGTCATCACATTGATCAGCGCCCACCAGTTGAGCACCGGAAACTGATGCGTGATCACCTGCTGCATGATCTGGCGGAACAGGGTCTGCTCGGCCTTCAGCTGGGTGAAGCTCTGCATCACCGTGACATTGGCCAGCGCATCCTGCGCCGTCCCGGCCAGTTGGACCTGATAGCGCTGGGCCCGCTGCTGCCCCTCCTCGGTATGCAGGATCACCAGCACCGTCAGCACGCAGAACAGCACCGCGAGCGCCATCAGCAACAGCGCCAGGCGCCAGTTGAGAAACGCCGTCAGCGGCAACAGCACCAGGGCGGCGACAAAGGTCGAGAGCTGGTCGCGGAAGAAGCTCAGCCAGAGCCAGAACATCGCATCCGCGCCGGAGATCATCACCTTCACCAGCCGACCCGAATGCGCATCGCCATGAAACTCCGGCGGCAGCGCCAGGACATGGCCGAAATACCGGTTCATCGCCGCCAGCCGGTGCCGATGCGCCAGCCGCTCGGCCTGCACCGAGGAGACGATGTTGGCCAGAATGCCCAGCAACCCGACCGAGGCCCACAGCCCCAGCAGCGCCACCCCCTCGCGCCACAGCGCGCCCTGCTCCATCCCCGCCGCCCGCGTCAGCAACTCGATGACCCGGCCGAACAGCAGCGGATCGACGAACTGCAGTGCCGCCACCAGCACGTTGGCAACCACCAGCGACAGCGCCACCCAGATGTTCTGGCGCAACGTCCCGATCACGCGCAGATAGACGCCGAGGAAGCTCATGCGCCAAGCATAGCCCGGCGGTGTAGCAAAGTCGCGGCGGCGTTCATCTTGTCCATGACACGCTACGCGCCATCCCGCTCGCCGGATGCCAGCGGGCCGTCAGATCGCCACAGCCGTAAAGCGCCGCGACGGCGTGACGAACTCGTCCTGTGCTGCCACCGTCAGTATCTCGCGCGATCCGGCCTCCGCGGTCCGCCGCAGCAAGCCATGGATCGACGAGCCCGCCCGCGACAGCGCCTCGGCTGCACTGCCGCTCGCCAGGCGATGGAACAGGAACAGCGCCGAGATCGCATCCCCCGCCCCATTGACCTGCACCTTCTCCAGCGGCGTGCGCAGCAGGAAGTACTCGCCCCCCTCCCCCACGATCATGTCCATCGCATCCCCCGGCGTCTCCGCCGTCTGCACGCTGGTGATCAGCACCGTTCGCGGTCCCAGGGCCTGCAACGCCGCAATCGCCGCCTTGGCATCCGCCTGCGTGCGCACCGCATTGCCGGTCAGCCGCTCCACCTCATAGCGGTTCGGCGTGATGATATCCGCGGCCGGCACGGCCTGGTCGCGCATGAACTCGGCAATCCCTGGCCGCACATAGTCGCCCGTATCATCATCGCCGATCACCGGGTCGCAGCAAAAGATCGCCCGCGAATTGGCCTGCTTCACTCGTGCCGCCGCCCCCAGTATCGCATCGCCGATGCCGCGATCGCCCATATAGCCGGACAGCACGGCATCGCAGCGCGCAAAGGCCCCGCGCGCCTCGATCCCCTCGATGATCCCCGCCACCTGTGCACCGGAATAGACATCCCCGGTCCACGACCCATAGCCCGTATGGTTGGAGAACTGCACGGTATTGACCGCCCAGACCTCGGCGCCCAGGCGTTGGAGTGGGAAGACGGCGCTGGCATTGCCCACATGGCCATAGGCAACCCAGGACTGGATCGACAGGATGTTCATGACGCCCTGATTACGGGATCGCGCCGCGCCGGGGTAGGCCCCCAAGGACACTTCCCCCAAAGGGAACGCCCCATTGCCAGCAACCGCCGGGCACCGTAACGGGAACCTCCTGAATCCCGCGAGGCCCCGATGTCGCTGCCGAAACTCTTCCAGCCGATCGAGATGCGCTCGGTCACCGCCCGCAACCGCATCGCCGTGGCGCCGATGTGCCAGTACAGCGCCATCGATGGCCTGGGCGACGACTGGCACATCCAGCAACTCGGCGCCAAGGCAATGGGCGGCGCCGGCATCGTCATGGCCGAAGCCACCCATGTCTCCGACATCGGCCGCATCACCGCGCAATGCCTGGGCGCCTACAACCCCGCCCACCAGCACCTGCTCGGCCGCCTCGCCCGCATCATCGCCAGCGGCGGCGCGGTGCCCGCCATCCAGATCGGCCATGCCGGCCGCAAGGCCAGCGTCCGGCGCCCCTGGGATGGCGGCAAGCCGGTGCCGATCGCCGAGGGCGGCTGGCAGCCCGTCGGCGCCAGCGCCATCCCCTTCGCCGACGGCTACACCACCCCGCTGGCGCTCAGCACATCCGAAGTCCAAGGCATCGTCGAGCAATTCGCCGCCTCCGTGCGCATGAGCCGCCTGGCCGGCTTCAAGCTGGTCGAGATCCACGCCGCCCACGGCTACCTGCTGCACAGCTTCCTCTCGCCGCTGTCCAACACCCGTAACGACCAGTACGGCGGCGACCTCAAGGGCCGCACCCGCGTCCTCATGGAGATCATCGAGGCCAGCCGCGCCGAATGGCCAAGCAAACTGCCGATGTGGGTCCGCCTGTCCTGCACCGACTGGGCCGAGGGCGGCCACACCATCGCCGACAACATCGAGATCGCCCGAATGCTCAAGGCCACCGGCCATGTCGACCTGATCGACTGCTCCTCCGGCGGCGTCTCCTCCCGCCAGCACATCCCCTCGATCCATCCCGGCTACCACGTCCCCTTCGCCGAGGCGATCCGCACCCAGGCCGGCATCGCCACCGGCGCCGTCGGCATGATCACCGCCGCCGAACAGGCCGCCGAGATCGTCGCCAACGACCGGGCGGACATCGTGCTGATCGGCCGCGCCGTTCTGGCCGACCCCGCCTGGCCGCTGCACGCCGCCAAGAAGCTCGGCGCCCCGCTGCCGCTGCCGCCGCAATTCCTGCGCGCCGCGGTGGTGGGGGCCTAAGCCCGCCGCATGATCGGGCCCGGACCGCCACGCGGCGCCCTGCTGCGCTGGCTGCTGTCCTACGGCGCCTTCGCCGTGCCCCAGGCCTCCGGCCCGATCGTCTTTGCCCTGCTCGCCCTCCCGCTGACCGGCGACCCCGGCAGCGGGGCGGCGATCGTGCTGGCCATCACCGTGGCCCAGGTGATCGGCGCCGTGCCCATCGCCCGGCTCGGCCGCCGCTGGAACGCCATAGGCTTCCTCCGCACCCTGGTGGCCATCCGCACCCTGGCCCTCGCAGCCCTGGCGACACTCGCGGCCGTAGAGGCCCCCTTCCCCGTCCTCGTCGCCGCCGGCGCGCTGGCCGGCCTGGTCAACGGTGCGGCCTTCGGATACCTCCGCTCGGTGCTGAACTACCTGGTCGAGACCGCGCGCCTGCCACGCGCCCTCGGCCTGGCCGCCACCATCGGCGAGATCACCTTCGTCGCCGCCCCCGTCGCCGCCTCGATGCTCGGCACCATCGACGCGGTGATGGCGCTGGTGGTGCTGAGCCTGCTCGGCGCGGCGCCTGCCCTGCTCCTGCCCGCCATCCCGCATGCCACGGTGAAACCCACATCCGACGGCCACGGCCGCATGCTCTCGCCGGCCATCCTGCTCTGGCTTGGCTGCACCCTGGCCAACAGCGCCGTTGTCTCCTCGGTCGAAATCGGCGCCGTCGCCCTGGCCATGCGCTACGACTACCCGCCGGCCATGGGCTTCATCTTCACCGTCACCCTTTGCGCGGCCTCCGTGGCCGGCGGTGTCTGGATCAGCGTGCGCAACCGCATGCCCTCGCAGCGCGCCGTGATCGGCTACCTGATCCTGATGACCACCGGCTCCGCCATGATCGCGGCGAACCTCCCCGTGGCACTCACCATCATCGCCGCCCTCATGGTCGGAAGCTGCATGTCCCCGCTCAGCACCTACTACTCGCTGCGCCTTGACGAACTCTCCCCGCCCCACCGCAAGGCCGAACTCTTCGCCCTCGCCCGAACGATGAACGCCTTGGGGATCATCGTCTCCAGCACCTGCCTGAGCCTCACCTCGCTCACCGTCACCCAGAGCGTCGCAACCTCACTTATCGCCACGGCGGCGCTGGTGGTGGGCGGTGGGTTTGTGATCGGGCAAAGAAAGTAAGAATCTTCTTTTTCTGAAGAAAAAGAAGCAAAAAGACTTCATCCATTTGCCAGCCATCGACGCCGGGCCAAAGGGCGGAAAAGTTTTTTGGTTGGCGGATTCAAGTTTGGGAGCGAACGCCGCCGGGAGGCCCTATAGGATAGGGTGTCCCGATGGGTTCTCACCGACGCGCGCTGACGATTGTTGATCGGACGACGATTGAGCTTCGTTTGCAGGACGGCTGGAG
>CAXNGD010000017.1:0-16075 GCA_964201575.1 Acetobacterales bacterium
CCCGCGGGCGAGCCCTGGGCGCGGGCGAGTTCGGTGCGCCAGTTGGCGGAGAGGTAGAGGCCCATGGTCTTGGCCCAGAGCAGGGAGTCCGTGGGGGTCCATGGGCGGGGGGCGCCGAGGAGGATGAACTCCGCGGCGGCGAACCGGCCGCGAGCGGCGATGTAGGTGTTCACGCCGGCGGCGTAGGCTTCGAGCATAGCGCGGGTTTCGGGGTCCAGCGCGGCTGCGTCCTGTTCGGCGCTTTGGCGGACGCCGAGGGTGCGCATCAGGCGGTCGATCGGCATTGTGCCGGGGCCGGCGATTTCGGAAAGTTCGCCGGCGGCGGCACGGCGCATCATGTCCATCTGGAACATGCGTTCGCGGGCGTGCAGGTATCCCAGCACGGCGGCGGCGTCCCGCAACGATGCGGCGCGGATGCGGGGGATGGCGTTTTCGTCGAGCTCGACCGTTGCGGGCTGGGCGAGGCCGGGGATGGAGGCCGTGTGGCTGCCGGGGGGGAGGCTGTGCCAGAGGATTGCCGCAAGGGCGCCGGCCGCGAGCAGGAGCAGTGCTGCGATGCCGGCGAGGAGGCGGCGGATCAGGCGCAAGGAAGCAAGGCCTTCTTTTTGTGAACAAAAAGAAGCAAAAAAACTTTATCCACTAGCAAGGGGATGAAGGTTTTTTGGTTCTTTTTTTCAAAAGAGAACATCTTACTTGCTTGGCTCCAGGTGCAGTTGCACGGTGTTGGGATCGCCGGGCAGTGCGGGGAAGCGGCGCAGGACGTCCGGGTCGTGGCCGGGGATGATGTGATCCGGGCCGGCGGCGAGGGCTTCACAGAGTTCCCAGCCTTCGATCATGTCCTGGAGGTTGTGCAGTAGGACGAAGGGCGAGCGGCGGCGGATGTTGTGCCAGAAATGGGCGGCATCCGAGGCCAGGACGACCATGCCGCGGGCGGTGGGGACGGAGAGGATCTGCAGGCCCTTGGAGTGGCCGCCGACCTTGTGGACATGGACGCCGGGGGCGATTTCGGCGGTACCGTTGTGGAAGGCGACGCGCTCGTCATAGACGAAGCGGACGGCGGTGCAGATCTGTTCGACGTCGAAGGGGCGGCGCATCGGTTCGTGGCACATGCAGCGGCCGGTGGCGTAATCCATCTCGGCGTCCTGGATGTGGAACTTTGCGTTCGGCAGTTCGTGCCAGTGGCCGGCGTGGTCCCAGTGCAGGTGGCTGAGGACGACGTCCTTTACGTCTGCGGCGGTGACGCCGACGCTGGCCAGGGCGTCGATCGGGGAGCGGATCCAGGTGCGGTTGCGGCGCTGGGCGCTGTCGGCGTCGAAGCCGGTGTCGAGCAAAATGGTGCGGCCGCCCGCTTCAGGATTGGCTCCTTTGACGACCCAGACGAAGAAGTCGAGCGGCATCGGGGCGGCGTGGTCGTCGGGGAAGATCAGGTTGCTGCCCTGGGTGCGGTCGGCGAAATGGGCATAGCGCAGGGCGAAGACTTCGTAGAGCGGTGCGGACATTTCTGGCTCTCCTGGTGGCGGCGTTGCAAACTGCTTGCCGATTGGCGCGGCGGCTGGCAATCCCTGTTGTGCAACAACGTCGCGTTTGGAGGATCATCCGTCATGGCAAAAGCCATCGTCAAAGCTGTCAAGAAGCCCGCCGGGAAGATAGCCGCCAAGCCGGCAGTCGCGAAGAAGACTCCGAAGCGCCGGGCTGAGTTCTCGTCAAAACTGTTCCAGCAGGGGCTGGAGGTGCGGCGCGCGGTGCTGGGCGGCGAGTATGTGGATGCGTCGATCGCCGGGGCCAGCGAATTCATGGTCGATTTCCAGAAGCTGGTGACCGAATACGCCTGGGGCGAGGTGTGGACGCGGCCGGGGCTGAGCCGCAAGACGCGGTCGATGCTGAACTTGGGGATGCTGACGGCGCTGAACCGGCCGAATGAGCTTCGGCTGCATCTGAAGGGGGCGCTGACCAATGGGGTGAGCCGCGACGAGATCAAGGAGATCCTGTTGCAGGCTTGCATCTATGCCGGGATCCCCGCGGGTCTGGACGCGTTCAAGGTGGCGGATGGGGTGTTCAAGGAGATCGACGCCAAATGAGCACCAGCGTCGGGTTTGTCGGCGTTGGCAACATGGGCTGGCCGATGGCGGCGAACCTGCTGAAGGGCGGGTTTGCTGTTGCGGTTGCCGATGCGCGGCGCGAGGTGGCGAATAATTTCGTGCAGCAGCTGGGCGGGACGGCACCGGATACGCTGGCGCAGTTGGCCGGGGTGTCCGATGTGGTGGTGACGATGTTGCCGACCTCCGGGCATGTGGCGAGCGTGTTGGCCGATGCCGCGGATCATGTGCTGGCGGGGTTGAAGCCCGGCAGCATCGTGATCGACATGACATCCGGGCAGCCAGGCCTGACCCAGGCGCTGGCGCTGCGGGTGGCGGCGGCGGGGTCGGTGCTGATCGATGCGCCGGTGTCCGGCGGGGTTTCGCGGGCGCGGACTGGCGAGTTGGCGATCATGGTTGGCGGTTCGATCGAGGCGATCGAGCGGGCTCGGCCGGTGCTGGCGGCGATGGGGACGACGATTACCCGTTGCGGCGAGGTTGGGGCCGGGCAGGCGATGAAGGCGCTGAACAATCTGGTCAGTGCCGGGGGGTTTCTAATTGGCATTGAGGCTTTGCTGATCGGGCAGAAGTTCGGGCTTGATCCGGGGCTGATGACGGATGTGATCAATGCGTCGACCGGGATGAACAACTCGACGCAGAAGAAGTTCCGGCAGTTCGTGTTGTCGCGCGGGTTTGATTCCGGGTTTTCGCTGGAGCTAATGGTCAAGGATTTGAGCATCGCGCTTGAGCTGGGGCGCGAGGGGGCGGTGCCGGCGCCGTTCGCGGCGCAGTGCCGCGAGTTGTGGGCGGCGGCGTCGGCGATGCTGGGGCCGGGGCAGGATCATACGGCTTTGGCGAAGCTGCCGGAGGCGCTGGCGGGGATGGAGCTGAAGGCGAAGGGGTAGAAGATCGCTGTAGCGATTGGAAGAAAGGCGATAGGCGGGTTCTGCGGCTACCCCTCACCCCGACCCTCTCCCCCAAGGGGAGAGGGAGACTTTCTTGGTGAATGAAGTTTTTTTGCTTCTTTTTGTTCACAAAAAGAAGACTCTTACTTCCCTTTTGTTGCCTCCCGCAGGAACTCCAGTACCTCGTGCCAGGAATGTTCGCAGGCGCCGGCGTTGCCGGGGACGGTGCCGCCGTAGACCATGAAGATGCCGCTGACGGCGTGGGGGCGGCGCAGGGTGGTGGTGGGGACGTAGGGGAAGCCGATGGTGTGTCCGGCGTCGGGGTTGCGGATGTGGCGGACGGGGTGGCGGAACTGGGAGGCCGCCAGTTCTTTTTCGGCCATGTCGCTGAACAGTTCCGAGGGCCAGAGTTGGTCGTCGCTGCCGCTGATGAAGATCACTGGGGCCTGGATGCGCTCGATGGCGATGCGGGCGCGGGCCATGGCATCGCGGTCGGACAGGCAGGTGAGGAAGGCGGGGGTTTGGCGGCGGGCGCCGGCTTCGGTGTCGAAGCCGGACCAGTCGGCGGTGCGGTTGGCGGCGGCGAGCGCCGGGAGGTATTGGCCGTTCAGGGTCCAGGTTGGGGCATGGCGGTCCTCGCCGGGGCGGCCCGCGTTGAGCACGCCGTTGGTGAAGGGGCAGGGGACGTAGGCGATGACGGCGCTGACTTTTTCGGGGTAGGTGGCGCCGAGCAGGAGGGAGAGTTCGCCGCCGCGGGAGACGCCGGCGACGGCGACGAAACCGTGTTTGGGGGCGAGGGTTTCGCGCATCCAGTCCAGTGCAGTTTCGAAATACTCGAGCCGGGTGCCGGAGATGTATTGCGGCAGGCCGGGGGCGCCGAAATAGCCGAGTGCGAAGGCCCGGTAGCCATGGGCGGCGAAGAGGGCGGCGCGGGTTTCGAAAATGCCGCCACCGGAGCCGGCGAGCATGACGAGGGCGGGGTGCGGGCCGGGGCCTGGCGGGGTGAACAGGGTGCCGACCAGGCCGCGTTCGCGGATCTCGCGCCGGGTGACGCCGGGGGCGAGGAAATGCTGGGTGAGGGTGGCGGTGGCGCGCGTGTTGTCGGCGGCGCGGGCGGTCAGGGTGATGTCGAGCGGGTCGGTTTGGAGGCGGACGGGACCGCCGGCGCCGACGGCGCGCATCGTGGTGACCAGGGCCATGGGGGCGGCGTGCTTCCAGTCGCCGGCCAGGGGGGCGTCGCGGGCGAGGTCGATGGTGCCGTCGGGTTGGGCGAGGAAGGTGGCGTGGCTGCGCCAGCTTGTGCCGTCATTCTGGGTCAGGGTGGTGGTGAGTTCGACGGGTTGGCCGGGGGTGAGGCCGGCGGCGGTGACGTGGCGGGGCACGTCGATCATGGCCGATTTGGGGGTGATGTGCAGCGTGGCGGGCATGGCGGGGTCTCCCTGGATCGGTGCATTCTGTCCCGCGCCATGGGGGCTGGCGCAAGGTGCGTTGCCATGAGGGGGCGGGTGACGATACGGTGGAAATGCTTCGCAACATATGCGCAACGGGTTCGCGGCTTCGGACCCACCCGAGCACGAGGATGGATCGCCGCCGATGAACACCAAGGATGCCCATGGTCCGTTGAAGGGCCTGCGGGTTCTCGACCTCACCCGCGTGCTGGCCGGCCCCACCTGTACCCCGAGGCTGGGCGACATGGGGGCGGAGGTGATCAAGATCGAACGACCGGGCAGCGGGGATGACACGCGCGGGTTTGCGCCGCCGGTGATGCCGGGGACGCAGGAGAGTGCCTATTTCATTGGGGTGAACCGCAACAAGCGCTCGGTGACGCTGGATATCGCGACCAAGGAGGGCCAGGCGATCGCGCGGCAGTTGCTGGCCGACACCGACATCCTGGTGGAGAACTTCAAGGTGGGTGCGCTGGCCAAGTACGGGCTGGGGTATGAGCAGCTGCATGAGGCGTTCCCCGGGCTGATCTATTGCTCGATCACCGGGTTCGGGCAGACCGGGCCTTATGCGCCGCGGCCGGGCTATGACAGCCTGATCCAGGGGATGGGCGGGGTGATGAGCCTGACCGGGGAGCCGGACGGGCTGCCGCAGAAGGTGGGTGTGCCGGTGGCGGACCTGTTTGCCGGGCTGTACGGGTGCATCGGGATTCTGGCGGCGCTGCGGCACCGGGAGAAGACCGGGATGGGGCAGCAGGTGGATATCGGCATGCTGGACACGCATGTGGCGTGGCTGGCGAACCAGGGGATGAACTTTCTGGCCACGCGGGAGAATCCGGAGCGGTTGGGCAACCAGCACCCGAACATCGTGCCGTATCAGGTGTTCCCGACCAAGGACGGCTACATGGTGCTGTCGGTGGGCAACGACGCCACGTTCAAGCGGTTCTGCGATGCGTTCGGGCTGGAGACGTTGTTGGCCGATGAGCGGTTCGCGACCAATCCGGCGCGGGTGGCCAACCGCCAGTTGGTGACGGACACGCTGACGCCGGTGATGAAGGGGCAGACGATGGATTGGTGGATGAGCAAGCTGGAGGCGTTGAAGATCGGCTGCGGGCCGATCAACACGCTGAAGCAGGTGTTCGATGATCCGCATGTGAAGGCGCGCGGCATGGAGGTGCAGATGAAGCATTCCAGCGGCGAGATGGTCACGGTAATTGCCAACCCGGTGCGTCTGTCCGAGACGCCGGTGGATTACCGGATCGCGCCGCCGTTGTTGGGCGAGCATACCAGCGAGGTGCTGCAGGACCTGTTGGGGATCGACAATGCGACGTTTGCGAAGCTGAAGAAGAAGGGCGTGATCTGACGCCCTGATGGGAGGGATGATGGCGCGGTTCCAGGGCAGCTGCTTGTGCAGCGCGGTGCGGTATGCGGCGGAGGCGGAGCCGATCTTTGCCGGCGTGTGCCATTGCACGAACTGCCAGAAGCAGACCGGCAGCGCGTTTTCCTGCGAGGTGGCGGTGCCGACGGAGGCGCTGTCGATCAGCGGGGCGACACGCGCGTTCCGTCACACGGGCGATAGCGGGAAGGGTGTGATCACCACCTTCTGTTCAGTCTGCGCCGCCCGGCTGACAGCCGAGCTCGAAAGCATGCCAGGGGTGACGACAATCGCGGTGGGGACGCTGGACGACCGCAGCGTCTTTGACGGGATGTTCCACATCTATTGCGCCAGCGCGCAGCCGTGGGTGCCGTTCCCCGCGGGTGCGATGACGTTCCCGAAGATGCCGCCGATGGGCTGCTAGGCCCGAAGATGCCGCCGATGGGCGGGTAGGCGCCGTTGCCGGTGCGGTGCCAGCGGCTATGCGGCGACAAGGCAGGGTAGACCGGCGGAACCTTCGAACAGGGCTGCCGTGGCGCTGCCGAAGACGAGGTCGTGCACTGGCGAGTGCCGCACGATACCGAGCACCAGCAGGTCGGCAGAGCGCTCGCGCGCGCAGTGGGTGAGGGAGGCCAGGATGCCGCCGCGGTCATTGGGCACTTGGGCGAAGGAGGCCTTGGCGCCGTGCGGCGCCAGGAGATGGGTCAGCTCGATGCCGGACTGGCCGGAGCGCAGAGCGGTGTCCTCGGTGACGGTGGCGACGATCGTCTCGTCGGCCAGGCGGATGAAGGGCAGGGCGCCGGCTACCGCGCGGGCCGCGGCGGGCGAGGCATCCCATGCGACCAGAACGCGCCTTGGCATGCGGGGCAGGCTCGTGGCCTCGGGCACCAGCAGGACCGGGCGGCCGGTGGCGAAGGTGGCGGCGGAAAGCAGGAGCCGGCCGGGCAGGCCGAGGGCCAGATCCAGCGAGACGATTGCGAGATCGCTCACGCGGGTCTGGTCGGCGAAGACCTCGCCGGCCCCGTAGGCGAAGGAGCTGCGGGCGCGCACTTCGCCGCGCACGTCGCGCCGGGCGGAGAGTGCCTCAACCTGTGCGGCGCTGGGGGCATCGGGGGCGTCACTGCCGTCGATGGCGAAGATCAGTGTTGTCAGGTGGGCGCCGAAGACCTCGGCGACCGTCAGTGCGGGTGCCAGGCGTTGCTCGACCTGGGCCGGGGTGCCGGGCTGGACATGCGTGGCGATGGTGGTGATCGACATGTGCGGCCTCCTGGCGGGCGACTGGCGACGGCGAGTGGTCGGCAGCGTGCCGGTCCGCTCCTGGCCATTCGAATATCACCTTTTGCTTGTTCAGGGATCACCAATTCTTCCACGCTGGATTTAATATTTTCTGAAATACTCTTAATAGACCAAGGTGCTTTTTCTATGAAACCTTGACTTCGGTTGCACTGATGACCATCTCGGCGCGGCTGGACGGCATTGTCCTGTTTTGATCGGAGATCGTCGATGGAGTGGTTGTTCCTGGAGTGGATCGGGAAACCGGTCTGGATGTGGACGGCGTTCCTGGCGATCGTGGTGCTTCTGCTGGCGTTCGATCTCGGTGTCCTGAACAAGAAGGACAAGGAGCTGGGCATTGCCGAGAGCCTGAGGCTTTCGGTCTTCTATATCGGTTTCGCCATGCTCTATGGCGGGGCGATCTGGTGGGCCTTCGAGGCCGGACATATCACGACCTCCGACGGCACCCATGCGGGCATCACCTATTTCACCGGCTTCTTCATCGAGAAGGCGCTGTCCATCGACAACGTCTTTGTCATCAGCCTGATCTTCACCTTCTTCGCGATTCCGCGGAGATATCAGTACCGCGCCCTGGTCTGGGGCATTGTCGGCGTGATCGTTCTGCGCGGGCTGATGATCGGCATCGGTGCCGCGCTGGTGCAGGAATACAGCTGGCTGCTGTATCTGTTCGGCGGGTTCCTGATTGCCACCGGGATCAAGATGATGGTGGTGCCGGAGAGCGATCCCGACGTGTCGAAGAACCCGGTGGTGCGGTTCATACGCAAGCACATGCGGGTCACCGACGAGCTGCATGGCGAGAGGTTCATCGTCCGGCAGCCGCACCCGGTGACTCGCAAGATGGTGGTGTGGGCGACACCGCTCATGCTGGCGCTGATCGTCATCAACATTGCCGACCTGATCTTCGCGGTTGACAGCGTGCCGGCGATCTTTGCGATCACCACGGATACATTCATCGTCTACACGGCGAATATCATGGCGATCCTGGGCCTGCGCGCACTGTATTTCGCGCTGGCGGCGATGGTGCACCGCTTCCACTATCTGAAATATGCACTGGCCCTGGTCCTGGTCTTCATTGGCGGCAAGATCTTCTGGAACCAGATCGTCGGAAAGGTTGATCCGGCGATCTCGCTGGGGGTGACGCTGGCGATGATCGCGGGCGGCATTCTCTACTCGCTGGCGAAGACGCGGCATGCGGACAAGCCGGCGGGGTAGGCGCCGGCTTCTGATCAGGGCGTGGGCTTGCGCTTGGCGGCGAGGAAGTTGGCAAAGGCTTCCAGGGTGAGGTCGCTGACGTGGTGCTCGATGCCCTCGGCGTCCTGTTCGGCGGCCTCCGCCGGCACGCCGATGGCGCGGAGCACGTCCACCACCAGCCTGTGCCGGCTCTTGACGCGGGCTGCGAGGTGCTCGCCGGCCTCGGTCAGGAAGACGCCGCGATAGGGTAGGGCCGTGGCCAGGCCTTCGCGCTTGAGGCGGGTGATGGCCTTGATCGCGGTGGCGTGGGTGACGCCGAGGCGGCGGGCGATGTCGGTGGCGCGCGCCTCGCCGCCGGTGGCCAGCAGGTCGGCGATGAGTTCGACATAATCCTCCAGCAACGCCATGGACTGGACGCGGCGCGCCTGTTCGAAGCGGCCGGCCTGGGTGGGGGCCGCGGGCAGCTCGGGCGGGGCGGGGCGCTTGCGCGGTTGGGCCGGTCGGGACGGCAATGGGCTCTCCTGGGCTGATCGCACCATGGCGAAAGGGGCGCGCCGGATCAATCGGCCCCGATCAGCGGTCCCGATGCGGTTGAAACAGGGCTTGTCAGAAGTGTAGCCTTGGCATCATCATAAGGTTCCGGCGACATGATATGGCGTGGGCTGCGGCCCGGAAGCTGGTGGAATGGGGGATGGCATGGCGTCTGGGGTGTCGCGGCGGGTCCTGTTGACTGGGGTTGCGGCCCTGGCAGCGCGGGCGCGGAGTTCGATGGCGCAAACGGCGCGGCCGCCGGGCTGGAAGCCGAAGGTGGTGACCACTTTCACCATCATCCAGGACATTGCGCAGAACGTGGCGGGTGCGGCCGCGACGGTGGAATCGATCACCCGGCCGGGCGCGGAAATCCATGACTATGCACCGACGCCGCAGGATGTGGTGCGCGGGCAGGGTGCTGACCTGTTGCTGTGGAATGGCATGAACCTGGAGCGCTGGTTCGAGCGCTTTGTCGATACCGCGCGCGGCGTGCCGAATGCCGTGGTGTCGGACGGGGTGGTGCCGATGCCGATCCGCGAGGGGCCCTATCAGAACAAGCCGAACCCGCATGCCTGGATGTCGCCGAGTGCCGCGCTGATCTACATCGAGAATGTCAGGAAGGCGCTGGCGGCGCTCGATCCGGCCAATGCCGCGCAGTATGGCGCGAATGTCACCGCCTATGCGGCGCAGGTGCGGGCAATCGAGGTGCCGCTGCGGGCGCGGCTGTCGCGGATTCCGCCGGCGCAGCGCTGGCTGGTGACCAGCGAAGGGGCGTTCAGCTACCTGGCGCGCGATTTCGACCTGCGCGAGGCCTTTCTCTGGCCGATCAACGCCGACCAGCAGGGCACGCCGCAGCAGATCCGCCGGCTGATCGACACGGTGCGGCGCAACAAGATCCCGGTGGTGTTCAGCGAAAGCACGGTCAGCGACAAGGCCGCCAGGCAGGTGGCGCGTGAGACCGGGGCCCGCTATGGCGGGGTGCTGTATGTCGACTCGCTGAGCGAGCCATCGGGTCCGGTGCCGACCTATCTGAAGTTGCTCGAGGTGACGGTTGAGACGATTGCGCGTGGGTTTGGGATGTGAAGGGGCAAGCAAGCACTTCTTTTTTTGAAAAAAAAGAAGCAAAAAAACTTTCATCCATTTGGGCCGAGCGCTTGCAACTGGCATCGGTGCCAATGGATAAAAGTTTTTTGGTTCTTTTTTTCAAAAAAGAACTTCTTTCTTCCTTTCTCCGATCCCCCCAATGACCGCCTCGCTCGCGGTGACCGACGTCACGGTCCGCTATGCCAACGGCGTGGTGGCGGTCGACCGGGCAGGCTTCACGCTGGACCGGCCGACCATCTGCGCCCTGGTCGGGGTGAATGGCTCGGGCAAATCCAGCCTGTTCAAGGCGCTGATGGGTTTCGTGCCGACCGGGGGCGGGACGATCCGCATCTGTGGGCAGAGTGTGGCGCAGGCGCTGAAGCAGGGCCGGGTGGCCTATGTGCCGCAGAGCGAGGAGGTGGACTGGAATTTTCCGGTGCTGGTGGAAGACGTGGTGATGATGGGGCGCTATGGCCATATGGGCCTGTTGCGCATTCCGCGCGCCGCGGACCGGGAAGCGGTGGATGCGGCGTTGGCGCGGGTGGGGATGACGGCGCTGCGCCGGCGGCAGATCGGCGAGTTGTCGGGCGGGCAGAAGAAGCGCGCGTTCCTGGCCCGCGCGTTGGCGCAGGGGGCGGAGGTGATCCTGCTGGACGAGCCGTTCACCGGGATTGATTTGACTACCGAGCAGGCGATTGTCGGGCTGATGCGCGAGATGCGCGGCGAGGGTCGGCTGATGCTGGTCTCGACGCATAATCTGGGCAGCGTGCCGGAGTTCTGCGACCAGGTGGTGCTGTTCAACCGCACCGTGCTGGCGTTCGGCCCGACCGAGACGACTTTCACCCAGGCCAACCTGGCGCTGACCTTCGGCGCGGCGCTGCGGCATGTGCGGCTTGGCGGGGCGGACCTGCATGACGACGAGGATGCGCGCCATGTCACGGTGCTGACCGACGATGAACGGCCGCTGGTGCTGTATGGCGCGCGCGGACGGCAGGAGGTGGTGCCGCCCGATAGGGACACTGGAGCGCCATGATCGAGTTGCTGCTCGAGCCGTTTTCCTATGGCTACATGGCGCGCGCGATCTGGGTCAGCGCGCTGGTGGGCGGGGTCTGCGCGTTCCTGTCGTGCTACCTGGTGCTGAAGGGCTGGGCGCTGATGGGCGATGCGCTGTCGCATGCGGTGGTGCCAGGGGTGGCGCTGGCCTACCTGTTGAAGCTGCCCTATGCCGCCGGGGCGTTTGCGGCCGGGATGCTGGCGGCGGTGGCGATGGCGCTGGTGCAGCGGGTCACGGTGCTGCGCGAGGATGCAGTGATCGGGCTGGTGTTCACCACGATGTTCGCTGTCGGGCTGTTGATCGTGTCGTTCCATCCGGCCTCGGTCAGCGTGCAGACCATCATCATGGGCAATGTGCTGGCGATCGCCGACGAGGATGTGGTCCAGGTGGTGGCGATTGCCACGGTGGCGCTGGGCGTGCTGCTGCTGCGCTGGCGCGACCTGATGCTGGCATTCTTTGACCCGAGCCATGCGCGGGCGGTCGGGCTCGATCCCTGGTGGCTGCGGGTGCTGTTCTTCGTGCTGCTGAGCGCCTGCACGGTGGCGGCGTTGCAGACGGTGGGGGCGATCCTGGTGATCGCCATGGTGGTGACGCCGGGTGCGACGGCGTATCTGCTGACCGACCGGTTCGGCCAGATGCTGGCGATTGCGACGGCGATCGGCACGGCGACGGCGGCTATCGGCGCGTATGTCAGCTACTTCGTCGATGGCGCCACCGGCGGGTTGATCGTGGTGGCGCAGACGCTGGTGTTTCTGGCGGTTTTCGTGTTTGCGCCGAAGCATGGGCGGCTGGCGGCGTGGCGGCGTGCGCGGACAAGCGGGGTGGGGGCTTGATCGAGTGGTTCACCGCGCCGCTGGCGCATGAGTTCATGGTCCGCGGGCTGATCGTGGCGGTGCTGGTGGGCGGGGCGTGTGCGGTGCTGTCCTGCTACATGGTGCTGAAGGGCTGGTCGCTGATGGGTGACGCCGTTTCGCACGCGGTGCTGCCGGGGATTGTGCTGGCGTTCGTGGGCGGGTTGCCGATGAAGCTGGGGGCGCTGGCGGCCGGGTTGGGCTGTGCGCTGGCCACTGGCTACATCCGGCGCAATTCGCGGGTGCGCGAGGATGCGGTGCTGGCGATCGTGTTTGCCGGGATGTTCGCGGCCGGGCTGGTGATGTTCGTCAAGCTGGACACCGATCAGCACCTCAACCACGTGCTGTTCGGCAATGTGCTGGGCGTGAGCTGGCATGAGGTGATGGAGACCGCGCTGGTGGTCCTGCCGGTGGTCGGGCTGGCGCTGGCGCGGCGGCGCGACCTGTTCCTGGTGTGCTTCGATCCCGGCCATGCCCGCGCCATCGGGCTGGATGCCAGGCGGCTGGAGATGGCGCTGCTGGTGGGGTTGGCGCTGGTGATCGTGGCGGCGCTGTCGGCGGCGGGGATCATCCTGGTGGTGGCGATGCTGATCGCGCCGGGGGCGATCGGGTTCGTGGCGGCGCGGCGCTTCGATGCGATGATGGTGGTGGCGGCGGTGGTGTCGGTGACGGCGAGCGTGCTGGGGGTGTTGGCCAGTTTCCATCTCGATGTCGCCACCGCGCCGCTGATCGTGGTGATCCAGGCGGCGTGCTTTCCGATGGCGCTCTGGATCGGGCGGCGGCCGGCGCGGTAGGCTGGCGGGATGCGTGTTCTGGTCCTGTTGCTGCTGATCATACTCCCCGCTCGGGCCGAACCCGTGGTGATCCCCGGTCCCGAGGGCATTGAGCTGCGCGGCGAGCTGTTGTTGCCGGACGGGGTGCCGGTGGCGCCGGCGATCGTGGCGCTGCATGGCTGCGGCGGGCGATATCAGCTGCGCGATGAGCAATGGGGCGGATTCCTGGGGGCGCGCGGGCATATCGTGCTTTTTGTCGACAGTTTTGGCTCGCGCGGGTTGGGTTCGCAGTGTCGGGAGACGCGGCGGGCGGTGACGCCAGCGGGGTTGCGGCGGCGTGATGCGCTGGCCGCGGCGCAGTGGCTGGTGGAGCGGCCCGACACGCCGGCGGGGGGCGTGGTGCTGATGGGCTGGTCGGATGGCGGCAGCACGGTGCTGGCGGCCGGGCGCGACCACCCGACGCGGCGCGGCCTGGTGCGCGGGCTGGTGGCGTTCTATCCCGGCTGCCGGGTGGCGGCGCGGCTGGGCGGCTGGCAGCCGGTGGCGCCGATGCTGATCCTGCATGGCGAGGCGGATGACTGGACGCCGATATGGCCTTGCCGGGCGTTGGCCGAGGAGGTCGGGGCGGCGGTGCAACTGGTCGCCTATCCCGGCGCCTACCACAATTTCGACGTCGATATCCCGATCCGGGTCATGCGCGACATCCCGAGCAGCCAGCGCGGCGATGGCACGGTGCATGTGGGCGGAGACCCCGCGGCGCGCCAGGATGCGATGGCGCGGGTTCTGGCCTTCCTGGCGGCACTTCCAGTAAAGTAAGCCAGGGCGCGCCAAGGATTGGCAGGGGGCTTGGCATGTCGTTGAACTGGATCTTCGGCTTTGTCGCCATCGGCGTGTGGATCGTCGCCTCGCTGCTCTATCTGCGCGGCCCGATCACGCGGCGCATCGTGGCATGGTGGAAACAGCGCGCGGAAATGGCGGCGGCGCGCGCGGCGGCGAAGAAATAGCGCTCAGCCCTTGGCGCGGGTGGCTTCATAGGCGATGCGCCCCTTGGTGGGGTCGCTAAGGCGGTTGATCATGCGCAGGAGGGTGGACTTGCCGGCGCCGGAGCGGCCGATGACGCCGACGAACTGGCCACGCGGGATTTCCAGCGACGCCGAGTCGACGGCGCGCATGGTGCCGAATTGTTTGGTCACTCCGTCCAGCACCAGCATGCGTGCCAACCCTTGCCCCGTTTTCTCGGGTGTTATGGCGGCGCTTCGCGACAGCTTGTGGTCAGTTTGATGACAGCTGCGTGACGCTTGGCGGGATGGGGCGAGGTCGGCGGGGCCATGGGTGCGGTTGCCGGCCGGCACTTTCGCTACGGAGTCTCATCGTATAAGGTGCAAAATGACAACGAGTGGCGGACGCAAGGGATCGGGATGCTGTTGGAGCGGTGGTGGGACAGGCTGCGCCGCAGCGTTCAGGGTTGGCCTCCGCCGGGGGGGGCGGCACCGCGACGGCAGACAAGGGGGTTCAGCGAGCAGGGCTTTGCGCCGGGTGCCGTCGAGCTGGATTTTGAGTTTCCGCGGGCGCCGCGCAGTCTCACCGCCGCGTTGCGGCCGCTGTCGCAGCCCGGGCTACAGGGCGGCGGGGCCGTGCCCGATTCGCCGTTTCCGAGCACCGGGCCGCATGGCCACCGCCAGCGGATGCGCGACAAGCTCATCGCCCGCGGCCCGGATGCGCTGGCCGACTACGAGTTGCTGGAGATGTTGCTGTTTCTCGCCTTCAAGCAGGGCGACACCAAGCCGCTGGCCAAGGCGCTGATCAACCGCTACGGCAGCTTTGCCAATGTCATCGCAGCCCCCGCGGAGGAGCTTGGGCGGTTGCGCGGCGTCGGGCCGCATGCGGTCACCGCCATCAAGCTGGTGCAGGCCGCCGCCATCCGCTCCGCTCGGGCCGAGCTGCTGAACCGGCCGGTGCTCGGCACCTGGGATCAGCTGCTCGACTACCTCAACCTGGTGCTGGCGCGCGAACGGATCGAGCAGTTCCGGGTGCTGTTCCTGGACACCAGGAACCGCCTGCTTGCCGACGAGGCGCAGGCCAGGGGGACCGTCAACCACACCCCGGTCTATCCGCGCGAAGTGGTCAAGCGGGCGCTGGAACTGCATGCGACGGCGCTGATCCTGGTGCACAACCACCCGTCTCGTGACCCCAAGCGGTCGCGCGACGACATCGAGATGACCAATGAGATCCGGCACGCCGCCGCCACGATGGGCATCGTGCTGCATGACCACATCATCGTTGGCAACGGCGCGTTCTTCAGCTTCCGCGACGAGGAGCTGCTGGGGCGGTAGCGCTACTCCTCCGCCGCCAGCCGCGCCGCCTGGTCCTCGGCGGTTAGCGCGTCGATGAACTGGTCCAGGTCGCCCTGCATCACCCGGTCGATCTTGTAGAGCGTCATTTCGATGCGGTGATCGCTGACCCGGCCCTGCGGGAAGTTGTAGGTGCGGATGCGCTCGCTGCGATCGCCGGTGCCGACCTGGTTCTTGCGATCGGCCGAGCGCGCGGCATGCAGGCTGAGCCGCTGGGCCTCGTAAATGCGGGCGCGCAGGATCTTCATCGCCTTGGCCTTGTTCTTGTGCTGGCTCTTCTCCTCCTGCATCGCCACGACGGTGCCGGTCGGCAGATGGGTGATGCGCACCGCACTCTCGGTCTTGTTGACGTGCTGCCCGCCGGCGCCGGACGCCCGATAGACGTCGATGCGCAGGTCCTCGTCGTTGATCTGGACATCGACCTCCTCGGCCTCTGGCAGCACCGCGACGGTTACGGTCGAGGTATGGATGCGGCCCTGGCTTTCGGTGGCCGGCACCCGCTGCACCCGGTGCACGCCGGATTCGTATGTGAGGCGGGCGAACACCGACTTGCCGGTGATCTCGGCGGTGGCGGACTTGATGCCGCCCAGGCCGCTGTCGTCGAAGTCCATCACCTCGAAGCGCCAGCCGCGCGCCGCCGCGTATTTCTGATACATCGCGAACAGCTCGGCGGCGAACAGCCCGGCCTCGTCGCCGCCGGCAGCCGGGCGGATTTCGAGGATCGCCGAACGGTCATCCGCCTCGTCGCGCGGCAACAGCGAAATGCGAATCTCGTGCTCCAGGGCGGGGATGCGCTCCTTCAGCTCAAACAGCTCGGCCTCGGCCAACTCGCGCATATCGGCGTCGTCCAGCATCGCCTGCGCCTCCGCGCGCGCCTGCTCGGCCGCCCGCAAATCGTCGACGCGGGCCACGACCGGCTCGATCTCCGACAACTCCTTGGACGCCTTGGTGAAGGCGTCGCCGCTGATGCCCTCGTTGAGCAGGGCGCGCAGTTCATCGGCGCGGGCGACGATGCGGTCGAGCTTGAGGGCGAGGGACATGATCTTGATCCAAGGAAGGCAAGGCGAGGGCTCTGCCCTCGACCCGCTGGGGCCTGAGGCCCCAGACCCCCAATACTGAAGTGATGGTTTCCAAAGGCGACGCCTTTGGTG
>CAXNGD010000018.1:0-15973 GCA_964201575.1 Acetobacterales bacterium
GCCGGCGGGTTCGCCGGTGGCCGGGTTGAGCACGGTGAGGAAGCGCCCGGCCGCGGCCGGCCCCCACGCGCCGTCGATCAGCAGGGAAACATCGTCGTACATGGTCGTCTCCTGGTAGCTTGCAAACTTCACGCCGCTAGATTTGGTGGTGCATTGGCCTCGCGCCAAGGTGCCAAGCGTCATGTCCACTGGGGAATAACGATTATCCGCCGTTCCGCCCGATCCGTCGAGCGCCGGCGCTCGAGATGCGTGGCGTCATCGAATTGCAGCATGCCCGTCATCAAACCATCGCAGCCCGCGTAGTACCCCGCCGCCATCGCGATTGGTCCGAGGTGTTGCCCCATGCCGAAACTCCCCCGCCGCGCTGCCCTGGGCCTCGCCGCAGCTGCCGCCTTGCCCCGCGTTACCATCGCCCAGTCCGATCCTCGGCCGGTGGTGACCATCGCGGTCCAGAACATGTCGACCTCGAACACGCTGGAGATGCTGCGCGAGCAGTCCAATGTCGGCACCCGCATCTTCCGCAACTTCGTCGAGCCGCTGATCGACACGGACTGGATCGGCGACATGTCGATGATCCCGGGCCTGGCCACCGCCTGGCGCCGCATCGACGACCAGACCGTGGAGTTCGAGCTGCGCCAGGGCGTCACCTTCCACAATGGCGACCCCTTCACCGCCGAGGAAGTCGCCTTCTCCTTCGGGCCCGAGCGCATGTGGGGCGGCGGCGCGCGCGAAGTGCCGACCCCCTCGATCGCCAATGCCCGCCGCGCCTTCCCCGGCTTCGACCGGATCGAGATCCTTGGCCCGTATCGCATCCGCGTGGTCAGCAAGGTGCCGGACATCGTGCTGGAGGGCCGCATGGCCCGCAGCCTTGCCGTGATCGCCAATCGTCGCAGCTTCATGGCAGCCGGCAGCTGGATGGAGTGGGCGCGCAAGCCGATCGGCACCGGCCCCTATCGCATCGCCGAGTTCCGCCCGGATCATTCCCTGATCATGGATGCCCATGATGCCCACTGGCAGGGCCGGCCGCCGATCCGCCAGCTGCGTTTCGCCGAGGTCCCCGAGGTCAGCTCGCGCATCAACATGCTGCTCTCCGGCGCCACCGATTTCGCCACCGAGATCCCGCCCGACCAGATCTCGCAGATCGAGCGTGACCGCCGCTTCGAGGTTGTCGGCGGCCCGATCAACAACTCGCGCTACCTGGTGTTCAACAAGTCCCACCCGTCGCTCGCCAACCCGCTGGTCCGCCGCGCCATGTCGCACAGCATCGACCGCGAGGCGATCATCGCCGCCTTGTGGGCCGGGCGCACGTCGGTGCCGCGCGGCCTGCAATGGGAATTCTATGGCGAGATGTATCTGCGCGACATCGAGGCCCCGCGCTTCGACCCCGCCGAGGCCCGCCGCCTGTTGCGCGAGGCGGGCTATCGCGGCCAGCCGATCCCCTATCGCTGCCTGAACAACTACTACACCAACCAGACCCCCACGGCGCAGATCATGCTGGAAGGCTGGCGCGGCATCGGCCTCAATGTCGATCTGCAGATGGTCGAGAACTGGGGCCAGATCACCGGCGGCGCGCCGGAGACCCGCGGCGTGCATGATTGGTCCGCCTCCGCTGTGGTGCCCGATCCGTCGATCCAGATGTCCGCCTCCTGGGGCCGCACCGGCCAGCCCTGGCTTGCCAACCAGTGGCGCAACGAGGAATTCGGCGCCCTGGCCGCCGAGCTGGAAACCAGCATGAACCAGCCGCGCCGCATCGCCGTCTGGCGCCGCATGCTGGAGATCGTCGAGCGCGAGGACCCCGGCTACGTCGTTCTGCACCGCAACGCCGCCTTCGTCGCCAAGCGCCGCGACATCAAGTGGCGCGCCTCGCAGTCCTTTTTCATGGATTTCCGCGGCAGCAACTGGGCCGCTTGAGGGAGCCTCGCCAATGCGCATCACCCGTCGTGCCGCTTTCGCCGCCGGCGCCGCCCTGGCGCTGCCGCGCCCGGCCATCGCCCAGGCCGACCAGCGTCCGGCCATCACGGTTGCGGTCCAGAAGATCAGCAACAGCAACACTTTCGAACCGCCGCGCGAGCAGTCCAACGTGGGCTATCGTGCCTTCTACAACTACTCGGAGACGCTCATCGACTTCGACTGGACCGGCTCGATGGACCAGGTGCCGGGCCTGGCCACCGCATGGTCGCGCGCCGCCGATGCCCGCGCGGTCGAGGTGACGCTGCGCCCCGGGGTTCGCTTCCACGACGGCAGGCCCATGACCGCCGAAGATGTCGCCTTCTCGTTCAGCCCCGAGCGGCTGTTGGGCTCCGGGGCCACCGGGCCGAAGGAGCCGCCAAACGAGGTGAAGGCGGTCGCCCGCCTGTCCTACCCCAAGCTCGAGTAGGTCGAGATTCTGGCGAAGGATCGGGTGCGCTTCGTGCTGAACGGGCCGGATGCGACCATGGTGGGGCGGCTGGCGCAGAACACCGGCGTGATCCTGTCCGCCAACGCCTTCGCCGCGGCCCCCACCTGGCTCGAATGGGCGCGCCGGCCGATCGGCACCGGGCCCTCCGCGATCGGCGAATTCCGCCCGGACAGCTTCGTCGTGTTCGAGGCGTTTGACGACTATTGGGGCGGCCGTCCGCCGGCGCGCTCCATCCGCTCCGTCGAAGTCCCCGAGGTGTCTTCGCGGGTCAACGGGCTGCTCGCGGGCGAGTTCCACTTCGCCTGCGACATCCCGCCCGACCAGATCGCGCCGATCGAGCGCAACCCGCGCTTCGAGGTCCAGGGCAGCCCGATCAACAACATCCGCATCATGTCGTTCGACCAGAACCACCCGCAGCTGCGCGACCCGCGCATCCGCCGGGCGATGTCGCTGGCCATCGACCGGCGGGCGATCGTGGACGCGCTGTGGTCGGGGCGCACCCGGATCCCCAAGGGGCTGCAGCTCGAAGCCTATGCTGCGATGTTCGTGCCCGAACACGGCGAGCCGCGGCACGACCCGGCCGAGGCGCGTCGCCTGCTGGCTGAGGCCGGCTACCGCGGCGCGCCGATCCCGTATCGGCTGCTCAAGGACTACTACACCAACCAGGTGGGACGGCGCAGATCTGCGTGGAGATGTGGCGCGCGGTCGGCCTCAATGTGCAGATATCCCTGCAGGAGAACTGGTCGCAGGTGACGGGCGCCAAGATCGAGCGCGGCATCCGCGACTGGTCGAACACGTCGCTGTTCATGGACCCCGTGGCCGGGCTGCTGCGCGGCATGGGCCCTGGTGACGCACAGCAGCGCGACGGCGAATGGACCAACGCGGAGTTCAACCGGCTGGCCGGCGTGCTCGAATCCTCGATCGACCCAGCCGAGCGCCGCGCCGCCTTCGCCCGCATGCTGGCGATCGCCGAGCATGACGACCCCGCCTACCTGATCCTGCACCAGGCCGCGACCTTCACGGCCAAGCGCCGCGACATCCGGTGGCGCGCGTCGCAGGGCTGGCCGCTCGACTTCCGCGCTCGCAACATCGCCTTCGGCACGTGAGCACGGTGCCGCAACAAGCGGGCTCCCGGCATGACGGGCGTCCGCATTGCGGCAGGCCAACGTCATAACACTGAAACACTATTGTCATCTGCCTGCCTTCGGGCGTGTGATACCTCCAGGGCGAAAGCAAGGACTCGAATGAACAAGCGCAACGTGCTGCTGATTGTCGTGGATCAGTGGCGAGCGGACCACGTGCCCCATCTCGGGGCCACGCATCTCAAGACCCCGAACCTCGACCGGCTATGCCGCGCCGGCGTGACCTTCCGCAACCACGTCACCACCTGCGTGCCCTGCGGCCCCGCGCGCGCCAGCCTGCATACCGGGCTGTACCTGATGAACCATCGCCAGGTGCAGAACTGGATTCCGCTGGATGCGCGCCACACCACCCTGCCGCGGGCGGTGCGCGGCTGCGGCCTGGACCCCGCCCTGGTCGGCTACACCACCACCGTGCCGGACCCGCGCACCACCCATCCGAATGACCCCCGCTTTGAGAATCTCGGCGACATGATGGAGGGCTGGCGCCCGGTCGGCGCGTTCGGGCCAGGGCACGAATTCTATTTCGGCTGGCTGGCGCAGAAGGGCTATCCCCTGCCGGCGAATCGCGACGAGATCTGGCTGCCCGAAGGCGAGGACGCGGTGCCCGGCGCCACCGACCGGCCGGCGCGCATCCCCAAGGAACTGTCCGACAGCCGCTTCTTCACCGAGAAGGCGCTGGAGTATCTCAAGGGCCGCAACGGCGCGCCGTTCTTCCTGCATCTCGGCTATTACCGCCCGCACCCGCCCTTCGTGGTCAGCGCGCCGTATCACGCGATGTACAAGCCCGAGGACATGCCCAAGCCGGTGATGGCGCCCACCCCCGAGGCCGAGGCAGCGCAGCACCCGCTGCTCGGCCACTACCTGCGCCACTCCCGCCAGGCCAGCTTCTTCACCGGCGCCCAAGGGATGGTCGCGGCGATGGATGCCGCCACCGTGGCGCAGATGCGCGCCACCTATTGCGGCATGATCGCCGAGGTCGATGACTGCCTCGGCGAGGTGATCGACCATCTCGAAGCCACCGGCCAGATGAAGGACACGCTGATCGTCTTCACCTCGGATCACGGCGAGCAGCTCGGCGATCACTACCTCGCCGGCAAGCTCGGCTATCACGACGAAAGCTTCCGCATCCCGCTGGTCATCGTCGACCCCGACGCGCCGGAGCAGGCCGGGCGGATCGAGGATGCACCGACCGAGAGCATCGACCTGATGCCGACCATGATCGACTGGCTGGGCGGCGAGGTGCCGCGCGCCTGTGACGGGCGCAGCCTGCGTCCCCTGGTGCACGACGCCAAACCCGCTGACTGGCGCACCGAACTGCACTACGAATACGACTTCCGCGACACTTTTCATTCCCGCGCCGAAACCGAACTCGGGCTGCCGATGGATGAGTGCACGCTGTTGGTGGTCCAGGATGCGCGCTGGAAATATGTCCACTTCACCACCCTGCCGCCGCTGCTGTTCGACCTCACCGCCGATCCCGGCCAGCTCACCAACCTGGCCGAAAGCCCCGAACATGCCGCCACCGTGCGGGACTATGCGCAAAAGGCCCTGTCCTGGCGCATGTTCCACGCTGACCGTACACTGACCCATTACCGCGCCACGCCAAACGGCCTCGAACGCCGCACCTCGAAGGGAGACCCAGCATGACCCGCCTGACACGTCGTACCGCCTTGGGCACCGCATTGGGTGCCACCGCCGCCTCCGTTGCCCTGCCCCGCTTCGCCATCGGCCAGGCCGATAACCGGCCGACCATCACCATCGCGGTGCAGAAGATCAGCAACACCAACACCCTGTCCGCCCTGCGCGAACAGTCCAATGTCGGCACCCGCATCGCGCCGACGATCACCGAGCGGCTGATCGATCTGAACTACCAGTCCAAGCTGGAGCCCGTCCCCGGCCTGGCCACCGAGTGGAAGCGCCTCAGCGACACCACGGTCGAGTTCAAGCTGCGCCCCGGCGTGAAGTTCCACAACGGTGCCGAGATGACCGCCGAGGACATCGCCGGCAGCTTCTCGCCGCAGCACATGTTCGGCGAAACCCGCCCCACCGTGCGCGGCGTCACCTTGCCGTTGACCGGCGGCAACCCGGCGGTGTTCACCAAGGAGCTGATCCGCGACCTGCCCCCGGTGGCCCGCCGCCTGTGGCCGGCACTGGAGAAGGTCGAGATCGTCGACAAGCACACCGTGCGCTTCGTCAATGCGGCACCCGATGTGACCATCGAGGGGCGCGCCAGCGTGCGCGGCAGCGATGTGATCCACTGGCAGTCGTTCAACGACTCGCTGTCCTGGCTTGAATACGCCCGCAAGCCGATCGGCACCGGCCCCTACAAGGTGCGCGAGTTCAAGGCTGACAACTCCCTGGTGCTCGACGCCCATGACGAATACTGGGGCGGCCGCCCGCCGATCAAGACGCTGCGCTTCATGGAGGTGCCCGAGGCGTCGTCGCGCATCAACGGCCTGCTGGCCGGCGAGTTCCAGTTCGCCTCGGACATCTCGCCCGACCAGATCCCGCAGATCGAGCGCAACCGCGCCTTCGACGTCCAGCAGAGCCTGGTGCCGAATCACCGCCTGATCGTGTTCGACAAGAACCACGCCCCGATCCGCGACGCGCGCATTCGCCGTGCTATGACCCATGCCATCGACCGCCAGGCGATCGTCGACGCGCTGTGGGGCGGGCGGACCTCGGTGCCGCGCGGCCTGCAATGGGATTTCTACGCCGACATGCTGATCACCGATTGGACGGTGCCGAAATACGACCAGGCACTGGCCCGCCAGTTGATCAAGGAAGCCGGCTACAAGGGCGACCCGATCACCTTCCGCGTGGCACCGGGCTACTACATCAACCAGGCCCCGACAGCGCAGGTGCTGGTCGAGATGTGGAAGGAGGTCGGGCTGAACGTGCAGATCCGGATGGTCGAGAACTGGACCCAGATCTTCGAGCGCGGGCCCGAGCGCGGCGTGCGCGACTGGTCCAATTCGGCCACGTTCAGCGATCCCGTCTCCTCCATCGTCGCCCAGCACGGCCCGAACGGCCAGCAGCAGCAGATGGGCGAGTGGGCGCATGACGAGATGAACAAGCTGACGGTCGAGCTGGAAAGCAGCACCGACCGCGCCCGCCGCAAACAGGTCTTCGCCCGCATGCTGGAGATCTGCGAGCGCGAGGACCCCGCCTACACCGTGCTGCACCAGAATGCAGTGTTCACGGCGAAGCGCAGCGAGTTCAAGTGGAAGGCCTCACCGTCGTTTGCCATGGACTTCCGGGCGCATAACTGGGGGTAAAGCAAGAATGTTCTTTTTTGAAAAAAAGAACCAAAAAACTTTTGTCCATTGGGATGGGTGCCAACCCCAAGGCACGGCCCAAACGGATGAAGTCTTTTTGCTTCTTTTTCTTCAGAAAAAGAAGACTCTTCCTTCTCTCATCTGACAACCGCCAGGAGGCCCACCCCATGCGCAAGCTCACCCGCCGCGCTGCCAGCCTCCTGGCGGGATCGGCCGCCCTGCCGCGCTTTGCCATCGCCCAGGCCGATGCGCGCCCGTCGATCACCATCGCCGTGCAGCGCATCGCCAACTCCAACACCTTCGACAACCTGCGCGAACACTCCAATGTCGGCGAGCGCACGGCGATGATGTTCAACGAGCGCCTGATCGAGATCGACTGGCGCGGCACCCTGGCGCCGAAGCCCGGCCTCGCCGTTGCCTGGCACCGCCCTGACGATCGCACAGTGGAGCTGAAGCTGCGCGAAGGCGTGGTGTTCCACAACGGCGACGCCTTCACCGCCGAGGACGTCGCCGCCCGCTTCAGCGCCCAGGGCATGTTCGGCGACACCCGCCCGGTGGTTGACGGCAAGACTCTGGCGCATGGCTTCACCGGCCTGACCGGCCAGGCCTCGAAGGACCTGCCGAAGGAGATCCCCCCGGTGGCCCGCCGCCTCTGGCCCGGGCTCGACCGCGTCGAGGTGGTGGACCGCCACACCGTGCGCTTCCACAACGCCACCCCCGACGTCACCCTCGAAGGCCGCATGGCAGCACTCGGCAGCGAGGTGGTCTCCCGCCGCGCCTATGCCGAGGCCCCCACCTGGCTGGAATATGCCCGCAAGCCGATCGGCACCGGCCCCTATGCGATCCGCGAGTTCAAGCCCGATTCCCTCCTCACCCTTGACGCCCACGACGCCTATTGGGGCGGCCGCCCGCCGGTGAAATCGATCCGGCTGGTCGAAGTGCCAGAGGCCTCCTCGCGCATCAACGGCCTGCTCGCCGGCGAGTACCATTTCGCCTGCGACATCGCACCCGACCAGATCGCCACCATCGCCCGCAACCCGGCCTTCGAGGTCCTGGGCGGCACCATCCTGAACCATCGGCTCACCAGCTTCGACAAGTTCCACCCCCAGCTCGCCGACCCCCGCGTGCGCCTGGCCATGGCCCACGCGGTCGACCGCCAGACCATTGTCGATGCGCTCTGGGGCGGACGCACCCGCGTGCCGAAGGGCCTGCAATGGGAATTCTTCGGCGACATGTTCATTTCTGAATGGAACACCCCGGCCTACGATCCCGCCCGCGCCCGCCAGCTCCTCCGTGATGCCGGCTACAAGGGCGACCCGATCCCCTATCGCCTGCTCAACAACTACTACGTCAACCAGGTGCCGACCTCGCAGGTGCTGGTGGAGATGTGGAAGCAGGTCGGGGTGAATGTGGCCATCGAGATGAAGGAGACCTTCGTCCAGCTGCGCGACCGCTCGCAACCGCGCGGCGTGCGCGACTGGTCGTCCGGCGCCACCCTGTCCGACCCGATCGGCTCCATGGTGTCCAATTTCGGCCCGAACGGCGCCGCCCAACAGGCGCGCGAATACGCCAACGAGGAATTCACCCGGCTCTCGGTCATCCTGGAAACCAGCGCCGACCGCCCCCTGCGCCGGCGCGCCTTCGCCCGCATGTTGGAGATCGCCGAACGCGACGATCCCGCCTATATCATGCTGCACCAGGCCGCGACCTTCACCGCCAAGCGGCGCGACATCAAATGGAAGGCCATGCCGGCTTTCCAGATGGATTTTTCCCCGGGGAACTTCGCGCTCTGATGACCATCCAACCGCTCGTCTCCATCCGCGACCTGCGCGTGGATTTCCACGGCCTGCCCGCCCTGCGTGGCATCGACCTCGATGTCATGCCGGGCGAGGCGGTCGGTCTGGTCGGCGAATCCGGCTGCGGCAAATCCGTCAACTGGCTCGCCGCCCTCGGCCTGTTGCCCGGCACCGCCCGCGTCCGCGGCAGCGTCAGGCTCCAGGACCAGGAAATCCTCGCCGCCGCCCCCGCGATGCTGGATCGCGTCCGCGGCGGCCGCATCGCCATGATCTTCCAGGACCCGGCCAGCGCGCTCAATCCGGTGAAGAAGGTCGGCGTCCAGGTCGCCGAGGCGCTGCATCTGCATCGCGGCATGACCGGCGCCGCCGCCGAGGCCGAGGTGCTGCGCCTGTTCGACCAGGTCGGCATCCCCGATGCCCGCCGCCGCGTGCATATCTATCCGCACGAAATGTCCGGCGGCCAGAACCAGCGCGTGATGATCGCCATGGCGCTCGCCGGCCAGCCCGAACTGCTGGTGGCCGACGAGCCCACCACCGCACTCGATGCCACCATCCAGGCCCAGATCCTCGACCTGCTGCGCCGCCTGCAGCAGGAGACCGGCATGGCCCTGGTGCTGATCAGCCACGACCTCGGCGTGGTGGCCGAAATGTGCCGCCGCGTCTGCGTCATGTATGCCGGCCGCATCGTCGAACAGGCACCCAGCGACACGCTCTTCGCCGATCCCCGCCACCCCTACACGCGCGGCCTGCTTGCCGCCCTGCCGGACATGGTGGGGCCTCGACGCCGGCTGGAGGCCATTCCCGGCGGCGTGCCCGAACCCTGGAACATGCCACCCGGCTGCGCCTTCGCCCCGCGCTGCCCCCAGGCCACCGCCGCCTGCGACGCCGGCATGCCGCAATTCTCGACGGTCGGCCGCGATCACGAGGCGGCCTGTATCCATCTCGACGCGATGGTGCCGGCGTGAAGGCACGTGGCGGAAAGAGTCTTCTTTTTGTGAACAAAAAGAAGCAAAAAAACTTCATCCATTGCCCGAGGCCGGGCCTCGCCGGGGGGGCCCGGCACCCTTTCGGAAAAAGTTTTTTTGCTTCTTTTTGTTCAAAAAAAGAAGATTCTTCCTCCCCTGCACTGGCCCCGACATGAACCTGCTCTCCCTGGACTCCGTCAGCCGCGTCTACCAGACCCGCCGCGGCATGTTCGGCCGGCCGATCCCGGTGCGCGCCGTCGACCACATCTCGCTGTCCGTCGCGCCCGGCCGCACCCTTGGCATTGTCGGCGAATCCGGCTGCGGCAAATCCACCACTGGCCGCGTGGCCCTCGGCATAGAACGCCCGAGCGAAGGCGCGGTCCGCTTCGAGGGGGCGGAGATGCCCGGCCCCGGCACCCCGGAATGGCGCCGCATGCGCGCCCGGCTGCAACTGGTGCCGCAGGACCCGCTCGGCGCCATGGACCGCCGCCTCACCATCGCCACCCAGGTCGAGGAACCGCTGGCCATCCACGCCATCGGCGACAAGTCGGACCGCCGCGACCGGGTCCAGGCGCTGCTGCGCGATGTCGGCCTGCGCGCCGACCTCGCCGAACGCCACCCGCACGAACTCTCCGGCGGCCAGCGCCAGCGCGCCGTGCTCGCCCGCGCCCTGGCCACCGACCCTGCGTTGCTGGTCTGCGACGAGCCGGTCTCCGCCCTGGACGTCTCGATCCAGGCCCAGGTGATCAACATGCTGACCGACCTGCAGGCCGCCCGCGGCATCGCCATGCTGTTCATCAGCCATGACCTCAAGGTGGTGCGCCAGGTCAGCCACGAAGTCGCCGTGATGTATCTCGGCCGCATCGTCGAACAGGGCGACCCCGAGGCGATCTTCGCCGACCCGCTGCATCCGTATTCGCGCGCCCTGGTCTCCGCCATCCCGGTGCCCGGCCCGCGCCGGATCGAACGCGTGGTGCTGACCGGCGACCCGCCCAACCCCGCCGACCGGCCCAGCGGCTGTGCCTTCCACCCGCGCTGCCCGGTGGCGGTGGCCGCCTGCGCCGTCACCAGCCCGCCGCTCAGCCCCACCCCCGATGGCCGCCTGGTGGCCTGCCACCTCGTGGGAGGGACCGCCTGATGCTGCGCTTTTTCGCCCTCCGCCTTGGCCGCGCCTTGCTGACCATCGCGTTGGTGGTGACCTTCGCCTTCATCGTGCTGCGGCTGTCCGGCGATCCCGCGCTGATGATCATGTCGCCGGACGCCCCCCCCGAGGCGCTGGCTGCCTTCCGCGAGGCCTGGGGGCTGGATCAGCCGATCTGGCTGCAATACCTCAAATACTTCACCGCCATTCTCCAGGGCGAACTGGGCCAGTCGATGCGCGACGGCCGTCCGGCGATCCAGCTGGTGGCCGAACGCATCCCCGCCACCCTGACCCTGACCCTGCCGGCCTTGGCGCTCAAGGTCGGCCTCGGCGTCCCCGCCGGGATCTACGCCGCCCTCCACCGCAACTCGATGACCGACCGCGTGGTGATGACCTTCGCGGTCGCCGGCTTCACCGTGCCCAGCTTCGTGCTCGGCCTGATCCTGGTGCTGATCTTCGCCGTCCAGCTTGGCTGGCTGCCCTCGGGCGGGCAGGAGGGCTGGCGCAACGTCATCCTGCCGGTGATCGCCATGGGCCTGGGCGGCGCCGGCGTGCTCGCGCGTTTCACCCGCTCGGCCATGCTGGAGGTGCTGGGCCAGCCCTATATCCGCACCGCCAGCGCCAAGGGCGTGCCCTGGGGCGCCGTGGTGCGCGGCCACGCTTTGCCGAACGCCGCCATCCCCACGGTGACCATCATCGGCTTCATGGTCGGCTCGCTGATGGCCGGCGCCGTGATCGTCGAGAGCGTGTTCTCCTGGCCCGGCGTCGGCCGGCTGATTGTGGTTGCGGTGGCCAACCGCGACCTTGCCGTGGTGCAATGCGTGTTGCTGCTGGTCTCCGCCACCATGGTCACCTCGAACCTGATCGTCGACGTGATGTACGGCGTGCTCGACCCGCGCCTGCGCAGCCAGGCGCCCGCCGGCGGAGGCGGCCACTGATGTCCGGCGAAACCCTCCCTAGCGCATCCAGCATCGCCCCCCCGCGCCGCCGCGCCGCAGTGCCGGTCGGGGTGCTGATGGCCATGACCTGGCTTGTATTGATCCTCGCCATCGCCCTGCTGGCCGATGTCATCCGCCCTTACGGCATCACCGCCATGGATTTGCGCGCCCGGCTGCAGCCGCCGATCGGCTTCGGCGGCGCCTGGGCCCATCCGCTCGGCACCGACGAGCTGGGCCGCGACGTGTTCAGCCGGCTGATCGAATCGATCCGCGTCTCGCTGCTGATCGCCTTCGGCGCCACCATCATCGCCGCCGTCTTCGGCACCACGATGGGGTTCCTCGCCGCCCATTTCCGCGGCTGGGTCGAACAGGTCGTTCTGATGCTGATCGACTTCCAGGCCTCGATGCCGTTCCTGATCCTCGCCCTCTCGGTGCTCGCCTTCTTCGGCAACTCGCTGCCGCTGTTCATCTGCCTGATGGGGCTCTATGGCTGGGAACGCCACGCCCGCATCTCCCGCGGCCTGGCCATCGCCGCCAACGCCCAGGGCTACGCCGCCTCCGTCCGCCAGCTCGGCGCCGGCCCGATGCGCATCTATCTCGGCCATGTGCTGCCGAATATCGCCTCGACCCTGATCGTGGCGGCCACGCTGTCCTTCCCCGAGGTGGTGCTGCTCGAATCCGGCCTGTCCTTCCTCGGCCTCGGCGTCCAGCCGCCGATGACCAGCCTGGGCAACATGGTCGGCTATGGGCGCGAGTACATCACCCGCGCGCCCTGGATCATGCTCTGCCCCTCCATCGTGATCGTCCTGACCACTCTGTCCGTGAGCATCCTCGGCGACTGGCTGCGCGACCGGCTGGACCCGACCTTGACCTGAGGATCGCCTCGATGACCCTGATCGCCTCCCATCGCGGTGGTTCCTTGGAAGCCCCGGAGAACTCGCCCACCAGCTTCCGCCACACCACCAACCTCGCCGTCGACCAGGTCGAGTTCGACATCCACCCCACCGCCGACGGCCAGATCGTGGTCATCCATGACGCCACGCTGGACCGCACCACCAACGGCACCGGCCCGGTCGCCGCGCGCACCCTGGCCGAGCTGCGCCAGCTCACCATCACCGGCACCGCAGCCGACCGCATCATGACGCTGGCGGAAGTGATCGAGGTCTTCCGCCCGACCGGCATCAGCCTGCGCATGGAGGTGAAGTCCGACCCTGACCACGCGCCCTACCCCGGGCTGCTGGGCCATGCGCTCCGCCTGATCGACGCCGCCGGGATGCGCGCGCGCACCGTCATCACCAGCTTCCTCGCCCCCATCGTCGCCGAGGCGGTCCAGGCCCCGGGGCTGCAGGGCCGCATCTGGCTGGTGGCGCCCGTGGTGATGGACGATATCGGGCTCGACGGCGTGGTTGCCGCCGCCGAAACCCACGCCATTGCCCATCTCGGGATCCGCGCCAACCGCCTCGACGCGCGCGTGCTGGCCCGTCTGCGCAGCGCCGGCCTCGGCATTGGCGCCTGGGCCACGAATGACGCCGACAGCGTGCGGCGGATGCTTGACCTCGGGGTGGAGGTCTTCACCACCGATGTCCCGACCCAGGCGGTGGCGATCCGCAGGGGTATTGCGACGCCTGCGTAGGCCGTGCGTCAGGCGATCTCGCGCAGGAACTCGTCGGTGGTGCGCTGGCGGCAATAGCCCTTGATGGCTTGCAGGGTGAAGTCGTGACGTTCCTGGGTGTAGGTGGCGCAGGAATCGGTGATCAGGGTGACGAGGTAGCCGAGGTCGCAGGCGGTGGTGGCGGCGGTGGCGATGCACTGGTCGGTGAGGATGCCGGAGATCACCAGGTATTTGGTGTTCAGGTTGCGCAGCACATAGTCTATGTTGGTGGAGACGAAGACGTTCGATGAGGTCTTCGGGATCACCATCTCGTCCGGCGCCGGCTTGATGGCGTCCAGCACCTCGCCCTCCCAACTGTCCGGCGGTACGCTGAAGCCGGTGATCTTGTAGTCCAGCGAGCGGTCGCGGCCGTCCTGGGTGAGGTTGCGGATGACGGTGTACATCACCTCGATCCCCGCCTTGCGGCAGGCGGCTTGCAGGCGTTGCATGTTCGGGACGATGCGCTGTTCCATCTGGTCGAAGAACCAGTTGTATTTCTCGGCGAACTCGGCAGGCGGGACGTCCTTGTACTCGGTGCCGTCGCGGCGGGCGCAGTAGTTCTGGACGTCGATGAACAACAGGGTGGTGTGGGGCTTCTCGACGGGAAGGTCGCGGGTGGTGGGGTGGGTCATGTGATCCTCAGTAAGTGGCGGCGTAGCGGGCGCATTGTTCGGTTTCGGTGAGGCCGGCCATGCCGGCGGCCTCGCCGCGTTTGTGCATCAGGTAGGCGTTGTGGTGGATCTCGCCCATCCAGTCGCGGGCGGCCTGGTTGGCTTCGAGGGCGTCGAGGGCTTGTTCGAGGGTGGCGGGTAGGGGCGGGCCTTCGGTGGGGATCGGGCGTTGGTTGCGGATGCCGTCCAGGCCGGCCCAGACGATGGCGGCGAGTGCGATGTAAGGCGAGGCGGCGCCGTCGGCGACGCGGTATTCGACGTTGAACTGGCGGGCGACGTTCGGGCCGGGCAGCGTGGGGCAGATGCGCAGGGCGGCGGCGCGGTCCTGTTGTTCGAGGTTGGCGACGGTGGGGGCCCAGCGGTTGGGGCGCAGGCGGATGTAGGAGATGGTCGACGGGGCGGTGAGGGCACAGAGGGCCGGCTGGTGGTGGAGGATGCCGGCGGCGAAGTGTTGGGCGGTTTGCGACAGGCCGAAGGGGGCGGCGGGATCGTGCATGACCGGGGTGCCGGATGGGTCGAGAAAGCTGAAGTGGATGTGGACGCCGTTGCCGACGCCTCCGGGGTCGACGATGGGGGTGAAGAGGGCCTGGTGGCCGAGGCGGTGGGCGGTGGCGCGGGCCATTTCGCGGGCGACGATGGCGCGGTCGGCGGCGCGGATGCCCTCGGCGGGGTCGATGGTGAATTCGTATTGGCGGGCGCCGTATTCGGCCATGAAGCTGTCGGGCTCGCAGCCGGCATTGCGCAGGGCGGCGGTGAAGACCTCGGCGAAGATGCCCTGGCGGCGGAAGGCGTCGAGCGAATAGGGGTTGCCGGGGATTTCTTCAACGCCGGTATAGGTGAATTCGTGTTCGAAGGCGGCGAGCAGGGTCAGGCCGGTTTCGTCTTTCAAGGCGGTCAGGGCGCGGCGGAGGAAGTCGCGGGGGCAGAGGGCCCAGGGGGTGCCGTCGAGGTGGCGGAGGTCGCCGAGGAAGAAGTGTTCGGCGGCGCTGCCGTCGGTGAAGTCGACATTGGTCTCGGTGGTGGGGTCCGGGACGAGGATGAGGTCGCCGCCGGTGCCGAAGGGGGTGGCGGGGATCTTGGAGAAGGCGTTGATCATGGCGTTGGTGGGAACCCAGCCGACGCCCTTGGTCATGCGGGAGGGGAGTTCGCGGGCGGGGAAGCCCTTGCCGCGGACGCGGCCGGCCATTTCGCAGGTGCAGACCATGATCAGCTTTTCGCGGTTCACGTCGAACTCATCCGTTCCGGTGGCAGTCGGGCGATGATGGCGGATGATGGCGGGCAAGGCCAGGGATGGGGTGGTGCGAATTGAATTACGTTATCGGAACATTTTAAGCGTGCGGGGGTGAAGCGGGGTGGCGGGGGTTTCGGCATGGGGATGGCCAAGGCGGGGCGCGCGGGCTAGCGCGAGGGCGGTGTCTTGCGGGGGGCACGGAGACTGGGTGGGGTGGTTGGGTTGCGGGTGCCGGCGATGTGGCGGGCTTAGCCTGGGTCTGGTCGGTTCTGTCGCGCGGCGTGGCACAGTTGAAGGTACGGTTCCGGGGCGCGCGGATTCCGAGCGCCCGGATTCTTGGTGCGAGGGTGTGCGGACGGTGGGCGGGGTGGGGCAGCGGGGGGAGCTGGCCGTCCTGCCAGAGCTGGATCATCCGTTCCAGGCGGCTGAAAATGCGGGCGAGGCAGGCGATGATCAGGGCGTGGATGGCGTCCGGAATCCAGGCGTGATTCTCCTGTGCCTGCACAGCTTCGCGCAGGCCGGCGATCTGGGCGCCGAGGGAGGGGCGGGTTGGTTCCATGGGTTAGAAAATAACTAATACCAACCGCCCCAACCTCGGACTCTCGGCTGTTTTCAACGGTGGCATTCTCTGATTCCCTCGTCTCTGGCTGCGATTCGCGGCGTTGAGGGCGGTCATGGGCACGGCGATCACGATCACCAATCTGGCGCACTCATCGTCTTCGCTGCGCCAGCTTTCGGCAAGGACGAAGTCTGCGGCGGTGG
>CAXNGD010000019.1:0-15902 GCA_964201575.1 Acetobacterales bacterium
GAGATACCGCCGCCGTGCCGCCGTAACCCGCCGCAACCTTCTCCGCCGCCACGAACAAACGGCGCCCTCGCTCATCCAACAGGTCCTTGATGGCCGCATACCGCGCGCGGATCGCGTTCTCGTCGATCATCCGCGAATCGTAGACACAACAAAGCCGAGCCGGAATCCTCTGCCCCTGCAAAACGCAACCCGAATCGCTTATTCGTTCGTGGCTCCTAACCTCCCGAACCGAAAGGCCTTACCATGAAGCGACGCGCCTTTGTTGCCGCCGGGTCTCTGGTCCCATCATGGGCTCTCGCTCATGAGCCCCGGAAGGGCCCCCATGGTGGGGTCCTCGTGGATGCAGGCCCCTACCATGTCGAGGTGACCGTGAAGGGCACCACGGTGGATGTCTATGTCAGTGACGGGGGCGACAGGCCCTTACCGGCTGCCGGCTTCAAGGCGACGGCCATCCTCGCGATTGATGGCAAGCCGCAGCGCATTGTCCTCGTGCCAGCAGACAGCAACCGATTGACTGGCCAGTCGACAATTGCAGCGCAAGGGGGCTTTGAAGGGTGCTGTCCTATTGACCGCCCCAGACGGGAAAACGGCCCAGGCAAAGATCGATTGATGTCTGCAGAGATCGCGACCATGCGATTGACCGAGGCATACTCGACTTGGCCGAACGCACGCTGGAACTAGGAGCGACTCCGAGATGCTTTCCCCGCTATCTGATCGGACCTACCGGCACCTATTTGGCGCTCAGTTGCTCTCGCTGCTGGGGACTGGGCTCGCCACGGTGGCACTGGGCTTGCTGGCCTTCGAACTGGCTGGCTCAAACGCTGGCGCCGTCCTTGGCACTGCGCTCGCGATCAAGATGATTGCCTATGTCTCCGTCGCACCGGTCGCGGGTGCCTTCGTGCACCTCGTGCCGCGACGGACACTCCTGGTCGCGCTTGACCTGGTCCGCGCCTGCGTCGCCCTGGCGCTGCCGTTCGTGACCGAGGTTTGGCAGGTCTATGTGCTGATTGCCGTGCTTCAGTGCGGCTCGGCTGCCTTCTCGCCCAGCTTTCAGGCAACGATTCCCGATGTGCTGACGGACGAGGACGAATACACCAAAGCCCTGTCGCTCTCGCGCCTGGCCTATGATGTCGAGGCTCTGGTCAGCCCCCTCCTCGCCGCGGCACTGCTGGGCATCGTTGGGTTCCATTGGCTGTTTGCGGGGACGGTACTCGGCTTCATCGCGTCCGCGCTGCTCGTTGTCAGCGTCAGGTTGCCTTCGCCGAAGCCGCCCGAGAGAGCCGAAGGCGCCTGGGGCCGCATCACGCGGGGTGCACGCATCTACCTCGCCACACCGCGGCTTCGCGGCTTGCTGATGTTCAACCTCGCTGTTGCGGCGGCGGGTGCTATGGTCATTGTCAACACGGTCGCTATTGTCCGCGGTGAACTTGGGCTGTCGGACAAGGAAGTGGCGGTGGTGTTCGCGGCCTATGGGGCGGGCTCCATGGTTGCCGCGCTGATCCTCCCGCGGCTCCTGACCCATGTTGCCGACAGAACGGCGATGCTGGCTGGGGCTGTACTGCTCGGTTTGGGCATGGTGGTCGGACCATGGGCGTCGGCACAGGTCCCATCGCTCCTGCCTCTATGGTTCATGCTTGGCATTGGGAACGGTCTCGTGCTCACGCCGTCAGGACGTCTGCTGCGGCGTTCGGCCCATCCAGGTGATCGTCCTGCCCTCTTTGCTGCTCAGTTTGCCCTCAGCCATACCTGCTGGCTCATAACCTATCCGCTGTCGGGCTGGCTCGGAGCAGGCCCTGGGACCACGATCGCCTTCTCAGTGATGGCCCTATTCGCTGCCGTTGGAACCATCGCTGCGGCCTGGCTATGGCCACGCCACGACCCCGAGGAGGTGGAGCACGAGCATCACGCCGTGGGTCAGAACGACCCCCATTTGCAGGAATCTGACGACGTCGTCGTGCTTGGGAACGGACGCTATCGGCATCGCCACAAGTTGGTCGTAGACGACCGCCATCCGAAGTGGCCTGTGCAAGGACGCGGCACGGCATGAGTTCGCTTCAGCTCTGGATGGAGTCGGCTGACCGGAACATCTCGTCAATCTGTGCCTTGGTCAGCCCAAGCCCCGACGCCAACGACAGGAGAAAGTCGCTGCCGCGGCTCCATTCAGAGGCCCCGGTCCAGGCGTCCTGCACGCGGCCGCCAGCCACCAACACCGCGGCTTCGACGGCATCCAGCAACCCAGCTTCCCGCAACGCCGCCTTGCCTTTCCATGCGGGGATGACTGGCCGCACGGACAGTTGAGGTGCCGAGGGTGTGTAGACGTCCACCCGCGCGACGGCGTCGCCGGTACGACCAAAGATGCCGAGAAGGCGGCCTGGGGCTCGCAGCCATGCCAAGCGAGATTGACGTGGCAGTGGGGACCCGGATCCACCCTTTGGGGCAGGCCAGTCGGATGCGCGTAGGAATAGCCGCGAGATGATGCCATCAGTAGCGCAGGAATCGAGGGGAGGGTGGGCATGACAGTGCCTCTCAGCGGACAATCCGTTCAGCGGGTGGAGGATGAGCGCTTCCTGACCGGGTGTGGTCGATTTATCGACGACATCAATCTGCCCGGACAGGCTTGGATGCAGGTGGTGCGCTCGCCGCACGCCCATGCGGCGATCCGACGCATCGATGCCGAGGCGGCACGCGCCATGCCAGGTGTCCTGGGCGTTTTCACCGCACCCGACCTCGCCGATCTCGGTCCGCTTCCCTGCACGGTGCCGGTGGCCAGCCTGCAGCCGATGATCGTGCCGCCGCGCCATGCCCTGGCGCAGGGACGCGTGCGCCATGTCGGCGACCCCGTCGCCTTCGTCGTGGCCGCGACCCGCAGTGCCGCGCGCGACGCCGCCGACGCGGTTCTCGTCGAGTACGAGGCGCTGCCGGCGATCGTCGATGCCATCGCGGCGCTGCGCGATGGCGCGGTGCAACTGTGGGCAGAGGCGCCGGGCAACCTCTCCTATCGTTTCCAGAAAGGCGACGCGGCCGAGGTGCAGGCAGCCATCGCGGGCGCAGCACACGTGGTCGAGCTGGAGCTGGTCAACAATCGGATTGTCGTCGCGGCGACGGAAACCCGTGGGGCGATCGCCAGCCATGGGGAAGAGGGCTTCCACCTGCAATTCTCCGGTGCGGGGGTTCATGGCCTGCGGACGCAGTTGGCTGGGTCGGTGTTCCGCGTGCCGGCTGCGCGCATGCGCGTCTCCTGCCCCGATGTTGGTGGCGGCTTCGGGGTCAAGAACGCGCTGTATCCCGAATGGGTGATGTTGCTTTGGGCGGCACGGCATCTCAGCCGGCCGGTGAAATGGATCAGCGAGCGCGGCGAGGATTTTGTCACCACGGCACAGGGGCGCGCCAACATCACCCGGGCCCGACTGGCGTTGGAGGCGGACGGGACCTTCCGCGCATTGGACGTGTCCACCGTGGCGGAACTGGGCGCATATCTTTCCGCTGGCGGGCCAGGCAGCTCCACCAATGCGCCTGCCAACGCGATCGGCAGCGGCTATATGATTCCGGCGATCTTCATGGATGTGCGCGGGGTATTCACCAATACCGTGCCGATCGACGCCTATCGCGGCGCCGGAAAGCCCGAAGTGAACTACATGATCGAGCGGCTGATCGACGAGGCGGCGCGGCGCTGCGGCTTCGACCCCATCGCGCTGCGGCGGCACAACCTGGTCCGGCAGTTCCCCTATCGCAAGGCGCTGGGCACGGTGATCGATTGCGGCCGCTTCGCCGAGAATCTCGACTCGGCCGTGATCGCCGCCGATCATCACGGTTTCGCCGCGCGGCGGGAAGCAGCGCGGCTGCGTGGCAAGTTACGCGGCATCGGTGTCACCTGCTTCATGGAGACCGCCCGCGGCGCGCCGAACGAGGGCGCGGAAATCCGCTTCGACGCGAACGGAACCGTGACCCTGCTGGTGGGCACGCAATCCAACGGCATGGGGCACGAGACGAGCTATCGGCAGATCGCCGCCGACCTGCTGGGCCTGCCGCCCGACGCGTTCCGCTACGTGCAGGCAGACACCGCCCTGGTGCGCGATGGCAACGGCCACGGCGGCGCGCGGTCGATGCACATGGGCGGCACGGCGCTCGTTCGGGCGGCGGAAGCGGTGCTGGCCAAGGGCGCAGTGATCGCCGCGCGGCTGCTGCAGGCGTCGCCGGACGAAGTGACCTTCGCTGCGGGGCGCTTCGTTGTGGGCGCCGATCCGTCGCGCGGGATCGGCTTGCTCGCGGTGGCCAATGCGGCGCGCGATGGCGGTGGTGCGTCGGACGGCGACTGCGCGGGCCTGGACACCTATGTCTGGAACCTGCTCGACCTCATTACGTTTCCGAACGGCTGCCACATCGCCGAAGTAGAGATCGATCCCGAGACCGGCCAGACCACGCTCGAGCGCTACACGGCAGTCGACGACTTCGGCACACTGCTCAACCCGATGTTGACCCTAGGGCAGGTGCAGGGGGGCGTAGTACAGGGCATCGGCCAGGCGATGCTGGAGCACACCGTCTACGACCCGGTCTCCGGCCAGTTGCTCAGCGGTTCGCTGATGGACTACGCGCTGCCCCGTGCCGCGGACCTGCCTTCGCTCGACATCACCTTCAGCGGCGTGCCGACGGCAGCCAACCCTCTCGGCCTTAAGGGAGCCGGACAGGCCGGGGCGATCGCCTCCCCGCAGGCGGTGGTCTGCGCGATGCTTGATGCACTGGCGCCGCGCGGCGTCAGCCACATCGACATGCCGGTGACCCCCGAGCGGATCTGGCGCGCGCTGCAGGTGCCTTGACGCATCGGCGCATGCGGGCGGGGACCGGCTTCTCGACCGAGACCGTGCCGGTCGTGGCGCCGCAGTTGCGGCGAACCGCAGCATACGACACGTAGCGATCGGCCATGTCCTCCTCCAGGAGGGACCGCCTTTCCGGCCGAACATGACAGTGCCGATCGCGTTGCGTACCATCCCACGAGGACGTTGAACACACCTGTTCCCTGAGCGGTGCTGAACGCAGGTGCAGCCAGGCAACACCCCTCCCTGCGACAATGGCGTCGCTATGCAAGACGCGTCAGTGGGCTAATAGGTGAACCACCCGGGCGCGACCCATCGATGCCGGCCGACGTGGAGGAGATCGCAATGCAGCACCACGGCTTCCGCCCCCTGTCAGACGTCTCGGCACTCACCTTGGGTGGTGGCGGTCTCGGCATGCTTTGGGGCGAGACCACTTTCGGCGAATGCGTGGCCACCGTGCAGGCGGCTGTGGCTTCCGGCATCACCCTCCTGGACCTTGCGCCGCGCTACGGCGACGGCAAGGCGGAGGAAGTGGTCGGCGCCGCCTTCGCCGGCCAGTTGCCGCCCGGCATCAGGGTGACGAGCAAGTGCAACCTGGGCAACATGGCACCTGCGGAGATCGAGGCCGCGGTGCGCGGCTCGATCGCGGCCAGCCTGCGTCGCCTGCAGCTGTCGCGGCTCGACCTGTTCTTCCTGCATTCCAACGTGGTGCCCGACCAGGCCTTCATCGCGGCCCCCCCATCTGACGCGGCCAGCCGCATGACCCCCTATGCCACCTTCGCCGACCATGTGCGCCCACTGTTCGAGACGCTGGTGGCCGAGGGGCTGATCGGGGCCTGGGGCCTGACTGGTATCGGCCATCCCGACACCATCATCCGCCTGCTGGGCGAGGCACCGCGGCCGGCTGCGGTGCAGTGCATCGCCAACCTGCTGGACTCGCCGGGCGGGCTGAAATTCTTCGACGGCCCAGCCAAGCCGCGCGCAGTGATCGCGGCGGCGCGGGCCAACGGGGTCGGCGTCATGGGCATCCGCGCGGTCCAGGCCGGCGCGCTCACCGCGGCGATCGACCGGCCGCTGCCGTCCGACCATCCCGAGGTGCTGGATTACGGCCGTGCTGCCGGCTTCCGCGCCCTGTGTGCCGAACTCGGCGAGAACCCGGCCGTGCTGGCCCATCGCTACGCGTTGTCGCTGGACATCGACACTCTGGTGCTGGGGGTGAAGAACCGCCGCGAACTGGCCGAGTGCGTTGCCGCCGCCGCAGCGGGACCGCTGGCGGTCGAGCTGATCGGCCGCATTGACGCCGCTGTCGCAGGAGCCAGGACATGAAATTCGGCATCCACAACCCGTCCTGGCAGTTCGGCACCGACCCGGCGGGCATCTTTGAGGCGGTCGCCGCCAAGGCGCGCTGGGCTGAGGATCATGGCTTCGTCTGGTTTTCGGTCATGGACCACCTGATCCAGATCGGCGGCGTCGGCGCGCCGGACGAGCCGTTCATGGAGGGCTGGACGGTGCTGTCCGCGCTCGCCGCGGTGACCAGCCGGATCCGCCTGGCCACCCTTGCCTCGTCGGTCGCCTATCGCAATCCGGCGCACCTGGCCAAGATCGCCGCCGGTGTGGACCAGATCAGCCGGGGCCGCCTGACCTTGGGCATCGGCGCTGGCTGGTTCGCCGAGGAATACCGGCAGTATGGCTGGGAGTTCCCGCCCGAGCCGGCGGTGCGCATCCGACAGATGGTCGAGGCGGTACGTCTCATCAAGGCGATGTGGACCCAGCCGCGCACCACCTTCCACGGCCGGTATTTCCATGCCGAGGACGCGATCCTGGAACCCAAGCCGGTGCAGCGGCCGCATCCGCCGATCATGATCGCCGGCGGTGGCGAGCAGATGACGCTGCGCGCCGTGGCGCGGCATGGCGATGCCTGCAACGTGTTCGGCGACCCCGACGCGGTGCGCCACAAGTTCGAGGTGCTGCGCCGGCACTGCGAGGCCGCCGGGCGCGACCCCACCACCATCGAGCGAACCAACACCATCGGCCTGCTCCTCGCGCGCACCCCGGCAGCCCTTGCGACCAAGCGCGCGCGGCTGGGCGCGGGCGAAGGTTTCCGCGGTGTCGCCGCGACGCCCGCCGAAGCCTCCGACCTCATCGGCCGCTACGCTGCTTCCGGCGTACAGCTGTTCATCGCCAGCGCGTGGCGTAACGACGCCGAAACGCTGGAGCTATTGGCCTCGGAAGTCATGCCGCAGCACGCCTGAGCCCCACGCCCTCATCGCGCCTCGATACGCGTGCGTGCGATACCGTGCGATGCGCCGTCGTCCCACCGAATGACGGCGCACCACACCGGCGGTCAGGTACCAGGATTGAACCACCCCCCGCGCCAGTCGACCGCTCCGACGCCGAAGTCGAACACCACGCTGAACTCCACCCCATCGACGCCCTGGATCGGACCGGTGGCGACCTGCGGTCCCATCGCACCTTCAGGAAGCCATAGACGAACACCGGCGCCGTCTCGGGATCGGCGAACAGGTCCAGCGGTTACCGGGGATCATCGGATCGACGGCCGGCTCAATCATGCGGGCATAGACATTCTCCTTGCTGACCTCGTTCGGTGTCACAGCCACGGTCAGCTGGCGCGCCGCCAGTTCCAGGTTCGGCCCGACCAGCAGCCGCATGCGGTCGCCGATGGCGATCGGCATGCCATCCAGGCTGCGCTGCTTCATGATCGCCGCCCGCCTCGCCGCCAGGTTGGCCAGGTCGAGCACCGTGCCGATCACCGCCTTGTTCGCGCGCGCGCCGGAGGTGGCAAACACCGGCGCGTTGCCGGTCAGCAGCGTCGGCCGGTCGCCGTTCGCGGTGTTGACGACTCCATACGCGGTGGCATTCTCGAAGTCGGCGACGCGCCGGCCGACCATCGCCGCGAAGTCGTTGAACGCCCCGAGGTCGTCGTTCACCAGCATCTGCCGCGTCACCCGGACGCGGCGCGCGAAGGTGCGCCCCTGACCACCAGGGGCTGCTACGGTCTGGAGCCCCGCTGGCTGGAACCCAATCGGGGCGGTGGCCGAGGGAGCTGGCTTACTCGGCGGTGTCGGCCTCGATCTCGGCGTGCAGGACGTAGCCGGCGATGGACACTTCGCGCTAGGGCACGGCACAGCCAAGTTATACCAGCCTGCCCAATGGCCGACTCTTCCGGACATTGGGCAGGCTGGTATCGCGCGCGGAGCTGGCCGGCGGCCGTGCGCAAAGCAGAGACGGATACCGGCCCGCGTTGGCCCATCCCTTATGGGTCAACATCAAGGCGGGCCGGCATTAGAATGCGTGCAGATCGATTGCGTTGTTCAACACCCCGCCAATCACATCATGACGCAGGTACCAGGATCAGCTGATTGAGCGACGGGAGGTCGCCGCCATGCCGGAAATGACCCCTTCGACCAGGGAACTGGCCCGCCGCATCGGCGTCACCGAGACCGCCCTGCGCAAAGCGGAGGCGAAGGGCCGCATCGAGCGTGAGCCGGACTGCCAGTAGGATGCGGAGAAGTCCAGGCGCCGCATGATCGAGACCGCGGACCCGGTGCGCTCGCCGCTGGCCGGGGCGACGGGCGCTGGCACCACACAAGGCGGGCTGTCGAACGACGCAACACCCTATGCCCGGCTGCGCGTCGCCCAACTGGTGCTGACAGTCGAAGCCCAGCGCCTGGCGCTGGACGAGGACAAGGGCCGGCTACTCGACGCGGCGGCGGCCAATGCCGCGATCGACGAGATCGCCGGCGCCATGCGCGGCACGCTGCTGAACTGGCTTATGCAAGTGTCCGGTCTCATCGCCGCAGTCGTCGACGGCGGCTTGGAGCTCGGTGTTGAGTGAATTTGACCAGCACCAAGTGGCGCCAAGTTGCGTCAACGCAGGGTGCGTATCGATTTTACGTGCACCCATCGATCCGCGCGCCTGCTAGTTGTGGTTCCTGTTGCCGGTTGCCCTTGCGGAATCGCGGCCATCTCGCCAACATGTTTTGGTTGGTGCTCCAGTACGAAACGGAGCCGATTGAGCGGATCCTGGACGCAACTGACGCGAGAGACCAGCATTGGACAGAGCGCGGCGCAGACCGCGGAGATGCCAGACAAGAACGAGGGAGGACATCGTGACGACACCACGCCTCAGCCTGACCCGCCGCGGCTTGGTCCGCGCGGGAACCGGATCGCTGTTCATCCCGTTTTCGCTGGCCGCCGGCCGCGCGCCGGCGCAAGGCGGCAGGAAGCCGTTCGAGGGGATCACCCTCAACGTCTCGTGCTGGAGCGCCACGTACCCGACGCTATTGGCGCAGTACCTGCCGGAATTCACCGAGCGGACCGGCATAAAGGTCAACTACGACACACCTGGTTTCCCGGTTTATAATCAGCGGGCCGACCTCGAACTGTCGACCAAGGGCAGCGGCTATGACGTGTTGAACGTCACCTTCATCTTTACCAGCCGTTGGATCGGTGCCGGCTGGTTGACGCCGCTGGACGGGTATCTGAATGACGCCAACAAGACACCCGCGGAATGGGGGGCGAGCGACCTGTTGCCCGGCTCGGTACAGCCAATGCGCAGCAAGACCGGGGCGATCTTTGGCATTCCATGGATCTCCGACGTGCTGATGGCGGCATCCAGCCGATTCGACCTGCTAAAGGCCGAAGGGCTGGGCATGCCGGACAGCTTCGATGAGCTCGACCGGGCCATGGCGCTGATCAACAAGAAGGACAATGTCGCTGCCTATGTGATCGAGAACCATTGGGGCTGGACCTTCATTCCCTTCCTTCAAGGCTTTGGCGGCACAATCTTCCGCAATGCGCCAGATGACCTGATGCCGACGTTGGACACGCCCGAAGTGGCCCAGGCGGCCGAATTCTTCGCCAAACTGGTCAATTCCTACGGCCCGCAGGCTGCCGCCGGATATACCTCCGACCAGGTCAACGAGGCGATGCGGGCTGGCAAGACCAACTATTCGCCGATGAACCACGCCTTCGCCGCCCTGCTGGGGGCCGACGGCAGCAAGGTGACGGCGACGTCGAACTTCTCGATGATCCCGAAAGGGCCCAAGGGGCGGTTCCCCGGCGTGGCTTCGCATGGCTGGGGCATTCCGGTTGGCGCGAAGAACAAGGATGCTTCTTGGGAATTCATCAAATGGTCGATGTCCAAGGAGTTGGTCGGGCGCATGGTGGACCAGCATGGCTTGGGGTCGGTCACGCGCACCTCGCTGCTCAACTCGCCGGGCTACAAGACGCGCATGACCATCAACGGCGTGGATACCGGCAAGATGGTCCTGGATTCCATCGCGCTTTCGGAGCAGGGGCACATGAAGTACCGGACCGTGCATGTCTATCCGCAGGTCAACGCGCAGATCAACCAAGCAGTCAGCCGTGTGGTTTCTGGCCAGATGAAGGCCCGCGAGTCTTTCGCGCTGGCGCAGACCAATGCCATCGCTGACCTCAAGCGCGCGGGGGTGCGGCTATAGGCAACGGACTTGCTCGCCCCGCGCCGATTGCCGCAATGACCGGCTGGGCCGTCGAGCGTCGGCACGCGTTCCGACTGGGCCTCGCGCCGGCTTTGCTGGTGCTGGCGCTGATCACGATCGCGCCCGCGATCTACCTGGTGCTGACGTCGCTGACGCCGCTGAACCTCACGCTGCCAGACACCGCGTGGGATTTCAGCGCGCCGCTCGGCAACTATATCGACCTGTTTGAGGACCCGCGCTTTTCCCGCTCGGCCTGGGTGCAGGTGAAGCTGTCGGTGGCGACCGTCATCGCCCAGTTGCTGATTGGCCTGGGCGTGGCACTGCTGCTCAATGGCGGCGGACGCATCCGCCAGTTGGCACGCTCCGGTTTCCTCATTCCTATGGTCCTGCCGCCGATCGTCGTCGGCATTCTGTGGCGGGTGATGTATGCCGTGGACATCAGTCCGTTCCACCGGTTGATGGAGTTCATAGGCCTGCCGGTCCCCTCGCTGATCACCAGCCCCGACCTGGCGCTGACCGCCATCGTCATCGCCGAAACCTGGGAGTGGTTCCCGTTCACCATGCTGATGGTACTGGCGGCGTTGCAGATGGTGCCCAACGCCCCGATCGAAGCGGCGCGCATCGACGGCGCCAATGACTGGCAGATGTTCCGCTATGTGACCTTTCCCTATATCCAACAGACGCTGGTGGTCGCAGGAATCTTCCGCCTTATTGACAGCATCAAGGCCTTCCCGCTGATCTTCGTGCTGACCGATGGGGGGCCCGGCGATGTCACCGAGGTGACCAACTACTACGCCTATCGCCAGGCCTTCACCTTCTCGCTGTGGGGCTACGGCAGCGCGATCGCCACGTTGATGGTGGCCAGCATCTTCGTCCTGAGCTGGATCATCGACCGCCTGACCGGCGTGCCACCGGCTGCGGCGCGCTGAGATGGCCGCTTCCCGAAGCCGGGTCGGCTGGTTTACCCGTCACGGCAGCCGCATCGGCGATGGGGCAACCATTGCGCTGTTGCTGGTGGTGCTGTTTCCGTTTGCCTGGTTGGTGCAGATGTCGTTCCGCCCGAACGCCGACATCTTCGGCTATGACCTGCGCTTCAACCCCACCCTGGCGCACTACAAGGCGCTTTGGACCGGCGCGTTTCCCGCCTCGTTCGTGAACAGCATGATCACCTCGGTGGCCTCCACCGCGCTCGCCCTGGCGATCGGCGTGCCTGCCTCCTACGCCCTCTCGCGCGCTGGGTTCAAGGGCTCGCGCGGCATCGCGCTGTGGATCCTGGCCACCCGCATGGCACCGCCGATTGCCTTCACCATCCCGTTCTTCTTGGCCTATCGCTTCCTCGGCCTCTCCGATACGCTGATCGGCCTGATCATCGTCTATCTCACCTTCAATCTTGCCTTGGTGATCTGGATGATGCAGCCGTATTTCGACAGCGTGCCGCGCGAGCTGGAGGAGGCCGCCTGGATTGACGGCTGCGGCGTATGGCAGGCGTTCCGCCGGGTCACCCTTCCCCTGTCGGCCCCGGGGCTGGCGGCGACCGCGGTGATCTGCTTCATCCTGTCGTGGAACGATTTCTTCTATGCCCTGGTGCTGACCCGCACCAACGCGTCCACCGCGCCAGTCGCGATCGTCAACTTCATCCAGTACACCGGTTGGGAATGGGGCCGCATCGCCGCTGCCGGCACGCTGGTGATGCTGCCAGTGGTGCTGTTCTCCATTTTGGTGCGCAACTATCTCGTGCGCGGCCTCGCCGCTGGCGGCGTCAAGGAGTAGGGTGATGAACCATCCCGCCACCGAGGGCGAGCACGACTTCATCGTCATCGGCGGCGGCTCCGCCGGCAGCGCCATCACAGCCCGCCTGAGCCATAGCGGACGCCACCGCGTGCTCCTGCTTGAGGCTGGCGAAGACGACCAATGGCTTTGGCTCAAGGTCCCACTCGGCGCCGGCTACGTCCTGCTGTCCGAACGCAGCCTCTGGCGCTTCCAGACCGAGCCCGAGCCCGCGATGAATGGCCGCCGCATGTTCTGGCCGCGCGGACGGGTAATGGGCGGCTCGTCCAGCGTCAACGGCATGATCTGGGTTCGCGGTGAACCGGCGGAATATGACACCTGGCGCGACGGCGGCTGCGACGGCTGGGGCTATGACGACGTCCTGCCCTACCTCAAACGCATCGAGTCCTACGCTGGCGGCAACGCCACACGCGGCCGGGACGGGCCGGTGCATATCAGCGACGCCGGCGCCGAAACCCTGGGCGATGCATTCCACGAGGCCTGCATCCAGGCCGGCATTCCGGCAACCGCCGACTACAACGCAACCCAATACGAGGGCGTCGGCCATTTGCAATTCAACACCCGGCGGGGCCTGCGGATGGGTGGCCGCGAGGCCTACCTCAACCCCGCGAAGGGTCGCGCAAACCTCGTCATCCGCGGGGCAGCCCGCGTCGGGCGCGTCCTGATCGAGAACGGCCGCGCCACCGGCGTAGAGTTTACCGCGCAGGGCGGCCGCCACATTGCGCGCGCGCGACGCGAGGTCGTGATCTGCGCCGGCGCGGTGCAAAGCCCGCAGCTGCTCGAACTCTCGGGCATCGGCCATCGCGAGCGCCTCGCCGAACTGGGCATCGCCTGCGCCGCACATCTGCCCGGCGTCGGGGAGAACTGCCGCGACCACTTGCATACCCGCGTCTCGTTCGAATGCACTCGGCCAATCACGCTGAACGACATCATGGGCAACAAGCTGCGCCAGGCCTGGATGGGCCTGCAATACCTGACGCGCCGCCAGGGCCACATGGCGGTCTGCACCGCGACAGTCCACGCCCTGGCCAAGACCGACCCCGCGCTTGACCGGCCGGACGTCAAGATCCAGATGCACAATCTCTCGGCGGAGGATCCGCGCCACCCCAACAAACTCGTGCTGGACAAGTTCCCTGGCTTTGGCATCGGCACCTTCGCCCTGCGCCCGCATTCCACTGGCTCGGTCCACATCACCTCGGCCGACCCCGAGGCGCCGCCAGCCATCGCCGCCAACTACCTCGCCGACCCGCGCGACGCCAAGACCTCCATCGCCGCCCTGCGCCTGGCCCGCCGCATCGCTGCCCAGCCGGCGCTCGCCGCCCTGATCGTGCGCGAGGTCCGCCCCGGCCCAGACGCCCAGTCCGACGAAGCCCTGCTCGCCCACATCGCCAAGCTCGGCGCCACCTCCTACCACCCGGTCGGCACCTGCAAGATGGGCCACGACGACATGGCCGTGGTCGACACCGAACTGCGCGTGCGCGGCATCGCCGGCCTGCGCGTCGCCGACGCTTCGATCATGCCGACCATGGTGTCGTCCAACACCAACGCCCCCTCGATGATGATCGGGGAGCGCTGCGCCGACTTCCTGCTGCGCGCCGCCGGCGACAACAGCCTTGCCGCCCCCGGCCCCACCACATGACCGACAGCATCGCCGCCATCATGCTCGGCTGCGGCAACTTCGCCCGCCGCTACCACGTGCCGACCCTGCTGGCCGACCCCGCCGTCACCCTCGCCGCGATCTTCGACCCGCTGCCAAGCCCCGCGGTCACCGCCCTGGCCGCCCAAGCCAACGCCGCGCTGGTCGACCGCATCGACGCACTCCCCCGCCCGGCCGGCCGCACCATGGCCCTCGTCACCACGCCGCACGCCCTGCACGCCCGCCACGTCGCCTTCGCGCTCGACCAGGGCTGGGCCGTGCTCTGCGACAAACCCTTCGTGCTCACTGCATCCGAGGCCACCGCCCTCGCCGACCGCGCCGAAACGCTCGGCCAGGCCAATGCGGTCGCCTTCAACCGCCGGCTCGACCCCGGCTGCCTGCGCGCCCGCGCCATCATCCGCGCCGGCGGCATTGGCGCACCGCGCTATGTCGAGACGATCCAGCTCGGCTACGAGCGCGAGGGCTGGTTCCTGGTGCCCGAACTCGGCGGCGGCGGGCCGTTCACCGGGCGCGCCACCCATATGGCCGACATCGTCCCCTGGCTATTCGACCGCGCGCCCACCCGCCTGCGCGCCCGGCTGCGCGGCGGCTCGGCGGCGCGGGTCGACCACGGCGGTTTCATCGACCTGCTGTTCGGCGAGCTCGAATGCCGCATGACCTGCATCGAGGAGGGCTGGCACATGTGGGACGAGATCCGCATCTTCGGTGACGACGGCATGATCGAACTGCGTCGTCCGATGAACATGCCGATCGGCTGGGCCCTCAGTGTGCAAACCCGCCGCGGCGTGGCCGGAGAAACGTTGGCGGCCGACCCGACGCCCGGCGACGCCACACGGGATTTTCTCGCAGCCCTGCGCGACGGCTCACGGCCGGCCTGCAGCTTCCGCGATGCCATCCTCTCCGCAGCCATCGTTGAAACCGCCTTTGCCTCTGCCCGCGGGGATGGCAACTGGCTGGCGCTGGCCTAGGACATGGTCGCGTTCGCCACGCCTGATGGCGCGATGGAGGTCGCCATCTTCGTGCCCCCCGGCACGCCGAAGGGCGGTGTGATCGTCTACATGGATGCCTTCGGCCTGCGTCCGGAGTTGTCCGCGATGGCCGCGCGCTTTGCCGATGCCGGCTACCTCACGTACCTGCCTGACCTCTACCATCGCCGGCCGCAACGACGCTTCGCCATTCCCGCCACGGACGCCGACCCGCTCGACCCCGCAATGGGTGTGGCCAATGCGGCGACAACCCTGGCGATGGGTCTGGCCGACACCGCGCTGGTGCTGGCCGATGCCGCCACCCGCGGCATCACCCAGCTCGGCGCTGTCGGCTATTGCATGGGCGCCCGCCATGCGCTGCTGGCCGCCGCGACCTTTCCCGATGCCGTCACGGCCGCCGCCTGCCTGCATGGCGGACGCCTGGTATGGGGCGGGGCGGATTCACCGCATCGGGCCGTCGCACGGGTTCGGGGAGCGCTGTACTTCGCCTTCGCCGAGCATGACGAAACCTGCCCCGATGCCGATCAAGTGGTGATCGAGCAGGCCCTGGCCGACTGGGGTGGCATGGGCCAAGCCGAACGCTATCCGGCCCGGCATGGCTGGACCTTTCCAACCCGCTGGTGCCACGATCGGACTTCGGCCGAGTTGGCCCACAGCCGGGTGCTCGCGCTGTTTGCCGGGAGCGTGGCGGGCTGATCGGCACGCCGAAGATGATGATCGGCTTCAGGCGCTGCGGCACCCTGACATGACGCAATTTGCGAGGCCACCAGACATGACCCGTCCCCCACACCTCGACATTCCGAACCGGCACCCCGGCCATTCGGCACATTTCACGGACTATCGCGCTGCCGAAATTGGCCATGCCTCGCTCAACCCGGATGCGGCGGTCGAGGCGGGCAGCTATGTCAGCCTTGTCCTGACCTTTACCGCCGGTCGGTTCGGCATGGATGACACCGGCAGCCAGCGCATCTGCACACGCCAGGTCAGCGACCTCGGCCGACCACAGTTCATCGACCCTGCCGCCGCGAATGTCAACGGCGGCGGAAAAACCAGCCAAATGGCGGCGCAAAAGTCTGCCAGTTTTGGTGGGGTTTCCTTGTTCGGTTGGAGGCCGTTTCCTCGTCCCGGCCTGACGTTTTTGGGGCGTCGCGCACAGCCGCGGTCAAGGATGGCCGCA
>CAXNGD010000020.1:0-15550 GCA_964201575.1 Acetobacterales bacterium
CGTCTGGGACTACTTGCGCGCCAACAAACTCAGCAGTCTGGTCTGGGACAGCTACGACGCCATCGTCCAAGCATGCAAAGACGCATGGAACTTCCTCGCCGAAGACCCAATGCGGATCGCATCCATCGGACATAGGCAGTGGGCGTGTATCAGAAGCTAGGGAGGTTGGTATCATTGCACTGGCGCAGGAAGCCGACCTCGCCGGCTACCCAAACACCGCTGCCCACCTGGTTGCCCTGGTGGACGGCATGTTCGAAGAGACCCGGCTCACGCGTTGATGGCTGACGCGCCCGACATCCAGGGCCGTCTCAACCGCCTTCGTACACCGCGAAGAACTTGCGCACGGGCTTGACGGTCTCCCACACACCCTTGAATCCCTTCGGGATGACAAAGGTGTCGCCGGCGACATAGGTCTCGGTATGGCCGCTCTCATCGGTAAGCCGGACCTCGCCCTCGAGCAAGGTGCACAACTCGTCCTTGGTGTAGGCGATGTCCGAACGCGCCGGCTGGGCCGACCAGAACCCGGTCCGAAACGCGCCAGTCGGACTGGCATACCAAGTCCGGCTCGTCATCCGCTTGCCTTCCTCGGGCTGCGCGGTCACATCAAAGCGTACGCTGCGCACCGCAGCGACGGCAACGTCGTTTGGCATGGTGTCCTCCAGGAATTGCGCGCCCCAAACATGGCGCATGAACCAGGCAGCGTCATCCGGAAAAACGCGTCAGGGACGCTGGATCAGCTCGATCTTGTAGCCATCGGGATCCTCGACAAAGGCGATCACCGTGGTGCCGAACTTCACCGGACCGGGCTCGCGGGTGATTTTCGCGCCGCCCGCCCGCATCCGCTCGCAGACGGCGTAGATGTCAGGCATCCCGATTGCGAGATGGCCAAACCCGGCGCCGAGATCGTACTTGTCCACACCGTAGTTGTAGGCCAGCTCGAGCTCCGTCTGCTCCGGCCGGTCGGCATAGCCGAGAAATGCCAGGGTGTACTTGCCATCCGGCACGTCACGCCGCCGCAGTTCCACCATCCCAAAGAAGTCGCAATAGAACCGCACGCTGCGATCGAGGTTTCCGACGCGGAGCATGGTGTGCAGATAGCGAAAATTCTCGGCCAATGTCAGCCTCCCGTTGCGATGGGTTGATCAGGGTCGAAGCCAAGAAGGAATAGACCCTTCGCATTGGCCAGCGCGACCATTTCGTCACGCTCTGCCAGCAATGTGCTGCCTGCCTCGAAGGCAACACCGCGCAAACCGGCCGCCGCGGCATTGCCAATCGTCAGGGGCCCAATGGTGGGCAGATCGGCCCGCCGCTCCTGTCCCGGTTTGACCAGCTTCACCAAAACACCGCCCGGCCCATCGCGCTGCAAGGGACCACAGCGGGCAAGCATGGCATCCGTGCCTTCGATCGCCTCGACCGCAAGGACGAGGCCGAGCTGCACCACGCAACCTTGTCCGACATCGAGTTCGCCCAGCCTGCGCGCAACCTCGACGCCGCGGGCAATATCGGCCGAGGCCTGCGCGTCCGGCGCGGCGAGGGTCAACAACCCGCGCGGGCCAACCGCCTCGCGCAAAACGTCGTGCGCCCCGAGCACGTTGAACCCAATTTCGCCCAGCACCTTGATCACAGCGCGCAGAAGCCCGTCATCGCCGGCAAAGGCGGCCTTGCCGATACGCGCCAGCAGCTTGGCACCCTCGGCATCCGGCCGCAGATCAAAGAACCCGGGCCGGCGTACCGCCCCGACCAGCACAAGGTCGCGCACCTGGTTCGCCCGCAACAGTTCGATAATCCGGCCCGCGGCCCCAATCCGCGCGAAGGCATGCGGGTACGGCGCGAGCAGCCCTGGCTGCGCAAAGCCATCCAAACCCACCAGGAACACCTCGCGCCCCGCCGCACGCGCCGCGGCCGCAACCCGCAAGGGCATCACCCCGCCGCCGGCAATGATGCCAAGAGCCCCGCGCGCCTCGGTGGTCCCGTTGTCCATGGCGCACTTCCTGCCGCAACCGCGCCCGGCGCGCCAGCCCCGGCCATTCACCGCACCCGCCGCAGGTTGACGCGACGCGGCGGCGGTTGCCACGGTCCAAGTCACCCCGTCGCGCATCGGATCCCATGCCCTCCACACCCCTCGCGTCTTTGACCGGCAAGATCACCAACCTGCTGTCGGGCATCCTTGTCTGTGTCGCGGTCACCGCCGCCGCCGGCGCCTTGGCCTGGCTCGAAGCCCGGCTGCTCGGCCGTGCCTGGGTTGAGGCGTTGGTGATTGCCATTCTGTTGGGCACGCTGATCCGCAGCCTTTGGACACCGCCAGCATACCTGCAGAGCGGCATCGCCTATGCCGGCAAGCAGATGCTGGAGTTCGCGGTCGTGCTGTTGGGTGCCTCGGTCAGCGCCCTGACGATCATCGCCGCCGGTCCGCTGCTGATGGTCAGCGTGATCCTTCTCGTGGTGGGTGCGCTGACCGCCAGCTACCTGATCGGACGGGCGCTGAACCTCCCCGCGAAGATGGCCACATTGATCGCCAGCGGCAACGCGATCTGCGGCAACTCGGCGATCGCCGCCGTCGCGCCGGTGATCGGCGCCTCAAAGGAAGACGTGGCCGCCTCGATTGCGTTCACCGCGGTGTTGGGCGTGATCACGGTTCTGCTCCTCCCGCTTGTCGGCGACCTCCTCGGCATGACCATGTCGCAGTATGGAACGCTGGCCGGCATGACCGTCTATGCGGTGCCGCAAGTACTCGCCGCCACTGTTCCGGTCGGCCCCGAAGCGGTCGAAATGGGAACGCTGGTCAAGCTCGTGCGCGTGCTGATGCTCGGTCCGGTCTGCGTCGTGCTCGCCATCATCGTCCATCGCGCCGGCCAAGGCGCTGGCAGCAAGACCAAGCTCGGCTTCAGCAAGATGGTCCCCTGGTTCATCATCGGCTTCCTCGGCATGCTGCTCGTGCGCTCCCTCGGACTGATCCCCGAGATGCTGCTGGACCCGGTCAAGCTGCTCGCGGGCGTGCTGACCACAATCGCCATGGCAGCACTCGGCCTGGGCGTGGACGTGCGCGTCGTGGCCCGCGCCGGCGGACGTGTCACAGCCGCGGTGACATGCTCGCTGTTGATGCTGGCAGTGATCAGCGTGACCCTGATCCGCATCCTTGGGGTTGCATAGCGCACCGCAGCGGCCCAGCGGGCCAGAACACTGACCTGGGGCATTGCGCTGCGGCCCAGCGTGGTCAAGCATGCGCATGATCGCGGGATCGAGCATGGCGTCGCGCGGCCCCTGTCCCAGCCACGTCTTCTAGACTGCGAGGAACCCTCCGGATGGACCTGTCATTCGATCCCAATGCCCTCCCGTTCGACGCTGATGCCATGCTGGCCGGGCTCAGGCCATGGATCGAGTGCGAAAGCCCGACCTTCGATGCCGCGGCCGTCGAACGGATGCTCGATCTCGCATCCCGCGACCTAGTCATTGCCGGCGCGCGGATCGAGCGGATCGCTGGACGGATGGGGTTCGCCGGCTGCCTGCGTGCCACATTCCCGCATGCCAGCACCGAGCCAGGCATCCTGGTGATGGGTCACATGGACACGGTGCATCCGATCGGCACACTGGCAAAGCTGCCGTTCCGCCGCGACGGCGCCAAGTGCTATGGGCCGGCGATCCAGGACATGAAGGGCGGCAACTACCTGTCGTTGGAGGCCGTGCGCCAGCTGGCCCGCGCTGGAATCGCCACCAAACTGCCCGTGACCTTCCTATTCACGCCCGACGAGGAAGTGGGGAGCCCAAGCACCCGCGACGTGATCGAAGCCGAGGCGGCTCGCCACAAATATGTGCTGGTGCCGGAACCCGGTCGCCCCGATGGCGGCGTGGTGACCGGCCGCTACGCGATCGCCCGCTTCAACCTTGAAGCAACCGGACGCCCCAGCCATGCCGGCTCGCGCCCGGGCGATGGGCGCAGTGCGATCCGCGAGATGGCGCGCCAGCTGATCGCCATCGAGGACATGACCACCTCCGACTGCACCTTCAGCGTCGGCGTGATCAGCGGCGGGACCTGGGTGAACTGCGTCACCACGACCTGCACCGGCGAGGCGCTGTCGATGGCCAAGAAGCAGGAGGACCTCGACCGCGGCGTCGAGGCCATGCTGGCGCTGGGAGCCAGCAGCAACGATGTCCAGTTCCAGGTGACCCGCGGCGTCACCCGTCCGGTTTGGGAACCGGACGCCAAGGGCATGGCGATCTACGACCACGCGCGCCGGATCGCCAACCGGATCGGCTTCGACATCGCCCATCAGAGCAGCGGCGGCGGCTCGGATGGCAACTTCACCGGCGCCATGGGCGTCCCGACGCTGGACGGTCTCGGCGTGCAGGGGGCCGGCGCACATACGCTCGAAGAACACATCGAGGTCGAGAGCTTGCCGCGCCGTGGCAGGCTGATGGCGGGTCTTCTTGCCAGCTTGGTGTAGGCCATCTCCTGGCACCACAAGCGACCGTTCACGCGGCATCGCCAAAGTGCGGATCGCGGCAAGCCCAGCCTCAATGGGGCCCAATGACGGTCATACTCTCGCCACGAGCTCTGTTTAACGTCCGCCTTCTTGGATAGGTCGGCGTAGCGGACGGCCAACTTGGCACGGGCCAAGCGTTGTCGTAGCAGTGGGTATGCAAACATTGCACATGAGGGGCTTGCCAGTGCGCAGACGTGACCTAGCCCGATCGGGTTCGCGCTGATGACCGAGGTGACAACGTCACTCGGCAAGCGCAGCGCTGATTCGAGCCGTGGATGGCGCGTCGACGCGGTCGCCCTGGCCATTCTCGGTGTCGTGCTGCTGTTCGTCCTGACCACGGTAATCCGGTCGCCGCTCAAGGACGACGTTGCGTGGCTGCTATGGGTGGCCAAGAAATGGCTCGCCGGGCGCGAACTCTATGTCGACCTCGTCGAGGTCAACCCGCCGCTGGTGATCTGGCTGTACGCCATTCCGGCCGCAATCGCTTCCTGGCTCCACCTCGCGCCGAAGCTGGCGTCGACGCTGTTCTTTGCCGGCATCCTTCTGGGATCCGCCTGGTGGACCGCAAGCCTGCTGCAGGGTCGTGCGCCCTTGCTGGAACGCCGCATGCCGGTGTTCAGCCTCATCGGCACGCTGCTGCTGGTTCTTCCAGGCGTCGAGTTTGGCCAGCGCGAGCATCTGCTGGCCGCCGTCGTGCTGCCATATATCGCGCTGTTCGTCCGCGCGCTTGAAGGCGAACGCGAACCCCTGTTCCAGGCCGCGGTCGCCGGCGCGATTGCCGCCTTGGGTTGCGCGATGAAGCCAAGCTACGCATTGGCACTGGTGCTGCTCGAGATCATCGGCCTGGCCCGTGGCCATCGCCGCCTGCGCATGGCCCCGGTCGCCTTCGTTGCCACGACAGGGATCTACGGCTTGGCTGTGTTGGTGTTCGAGCCGGACTTCCTCACCAAGGCGGTACCGCTGGCACTCGCCCTCTACGGCGGGACCGATACGTCGGTCTGGCACATCCTGATGCAGAGCCAGAACCTCCTGTTCGGCCAAGCCGCCGCCTTGCTCATTTGCTGGTTTAGCCAGGAGTCGATCGGCCGGTATTCATCGTTCCTGCGGCATCTCTATCTGGCGCTCGTCGCATTTGCCCTGGCCTGCACGGTCCTGTTCGTTCTGCAGGGCAAGGACTGGTTCTACCACCGCCTGCCGGCAACAACGGCCACGGTGCTCGCGCTTCTGCTCTGGCTGTCGGTTGTCCTGGCGGCGCGCGCCGGTCGGCTAGGCATGCAGGTGCCCGTCATGCCGTGGCGACGCCTCGCCATGCCTACGGGACTTGCCGTTGCCGCCTTGCTTGCTTTCGGCGTCGCCAATGTCCAACGCATTCGGCCATGGGTCGAAGCGGCGGCCGAGCCGAACCTGTCGACCGAGGTGAAGCTGGTCAAGCTGATCACCCGCGAGAAGGCCAGGACCTATATCGCATTCTCCGAATGGATCGGCCTCGGCTTTCCCGTCGTCAATGACAGCGGCGTCTCCTGGGCCTCGCGCTTTGACTCGATGTGGGCGCTGAAGGGCGAGATCTGGAAGTCCCGCCAGGACGGCCGTGCGCCCAAGGAATGGCCGATCCGGCGCTGGGTCGCGCGCGATTTCGTGGCGGGCTGCCCGGATATCGCGGTGGTCGATACCCGCGAAGGCACGAACTACATCGGTGCCCTGGTGAACTCCGACGAGGATTTCGCGCGGGCATGGTCGCATTACCGCGAGATCGCGACCTTCGACGGCCTGCGCGTGTTCAAGCGCGATGAAGCCGGCTGTTCCGGCGAACCGCTGCCGACCGGCCGTCCTGCGCAAACCGCGGTGGTCCCGAGCGAATAGCCTCGTGCCGCGCCCGCCACTGCCAGCAACACGCAAACCGGACCCTGGCCAGTTTAGACCTTCGCGAATTCCGGCAAGGCGCGTGCCCACGCCTTCAAGCCATCATCAAAGGATGACAGCCGAAAGAACTCGTTCGGCGCGTGGATGTTCTCGTCGGCAATGGCATAGCTCAGCATCACCGTCTCAAGTCCCAGTTGCTTTTTCACCATCGCGGAAATCGGCAGCGTTCCGCCCACCCCGACGCGCAACGGCTTGCGCCCGTGCACTGCCTCGATCACCCGCTCCACGGCCCCCAGGAAGCGATCATCCTCCGGCACCGCATAGGCTGGCGTGCCGTCCCGCTCGCGGACAACGTCAAGCGACGCCCATGCCGGACACTGCGCCCGCAGATGCGCCTCCACCGCGTCCCCGGCACGCCGCGGTTCCTGCCCGGGACCAAGGCGACACGTCACCTTGGCACTCGCCGTCGCCGGGATCACCGTCTTGCCGCCGACCCCCTGATACCCGCCGGTGATGCCATTCACCTCAATCGTCGGACGCAGCCACAGCGACTCCAACAGGCGCACGCCGGGCTCGATGGCACCAGGCGTCGCGCCGATCTCGCCAAAGAACTTCGCCTCATCGAACCCCAGCGCCTCCATGCTGGCATAATCGCTGTTCGACGGCCGCTGCAGCCCGTCCATGAAACGCGGCACCGCCACCCGCCCCTCAGCGTCATGCAGCGTTGCCAGCAGCCGGGCCAGCACCATCGCCGCATTGCCCACCGGACCGCCATAACGTCCGGAATGCAGGTCGGTCGCCGCGGTGCGGACATGCAGCTCCATCCCGATATTGCCGCGGCTGTTGGTATTGACGCTGGGCGTGCCGGGGCGCCACCGACCGCCATCAGCGCTGACCAGCACATCGGCCGCCAGCAGGTCACGATGCTGATCCAGCAGCCCCGGCAGCGACCGGCTGCCAACCTCCTCCTCGCCTTCCAGCAGAACCTTCACATTCACCGGCAACCCGCCAGTGACCGCCAGCCACGCCTCAATCCCCGACAAAGCGATCCACAGCGGCGACTTGTCGTCCGAGGCGCCGCGCGCAACATAGCGGTCCGCGTGCAGCGTCGGCTCGAACGGCGGCGACTCCCATTTCTCCACCGGGTCCGGCGGCTGCACGTCGTAGTGCCCATAGACCAGGATCGTGGGCACGCCGGGCCGCTCGGTCCATTGCGCAAACACCGCGTCATGGCCGCCATTGTTCAGCACCTGCACATCGCGCATGCCGATCCGCTCCAACCGCGCTCGCAACAGGTCGGCGGCCCGGTTCATGCCCTCCTTGTAGGCCGGATCGGTCGAAATCGACGGACACCGGATGAGCTCGAACAACTCGTCCAACAGGCGCTGCCGGTTCGCCTGCATCCAGCCGTCAACCGCCGCCAGGCTCATCGGCCGCCATCCACCTGGATGACCTGGCCATTCACAAAGCTCCCCAGCTCTGAGGCGAAGAACAGCACGCCATTGGCAATGTCCTGCGCACTGCCCAGCCGCTTGAGCGCGATCCGGCTGATCAAGGCCGCCTGCCCGTCGCTACCATAGCTCTCCCACTGCAACTCGGTTGACGGATTGGACCGGATGAAGCCCGGCGCCACCGAGTTCACCGTGATGCCGAACGGACCGAACTCATGCGCCAGTTGTCGTGTCAGACCGATCACCGCATGCTTTGCCGAGCAATAGGCCTGGATGCCGGTCAGCGACGCCTGCAAACCGGCGCCAGACGAGATGTTGATGATCCGCCCCTCACCAGCCTTCTTCATCGCTGGTGCCACCGCGCGCGACAGCCCCATCGCCGCCCCAACATTGACCGCGAACACCTTGTCCCAGTCCTCGTCAGACACCTCCTCCAGCGGGCGCATCACCTGCCCGGCGACACCACCGGCATTGTTGACCAGCACATGAACCGCCTGGCCGGTCGCCTGCTCGACATCGCGGATCCAGCCAGTCGCAGCCGCGCGGTCGGTCAGGTCGATCACCTTCGGCGTGGCCCCGGTCAGCCGCGCCGTCTCGGCAAGCGGCTCCGCGCGCAGGTCACACGCATGCACGATCGCACCCAACGCCGCGAAGCTCGCAGCAATGGTGCGGCCAATGCCATGACCGGCCCCGGATACCACAACGACACGACCGTCAAATCGGATATTCATTGTGCAATCAGCTCCAGAAGATTGTCGTCGCTCATCGGCCGGACCCCGTCCTCGATCTCGTGGATCATGGCAACGAGCTTGGAGATCGTCGGCGTGGCGATCCCGTGCCGCGCGCCGATATCGGCGATCGGCTTGATCTGCACATCCACCTCGGTGCGCCGCTTGCGCACGAACAGGTCGCGCCAGATCCCCGAATGGGTCTTCGCACTCGGCCGGTTGAACACCACGAGATCGGCCACAGCCCGCTCCGCCAGCTCGCGCGGCGCATTCGGCATGAAGGCGTTCGGGTCATAGCCGTTGAAGCCCATCGGCACGATCCCCTCGGCGATCGTCACCTCGTTGACCTCCCGGCCGATGGCCCGCCACACCGGCATCATCTCCGGCCGGGCCAGGCAATCGGCAATGCCCTTGGCACCCAGGGCCTGGGCGAACAGCATCGCGCCATAGCCGAGCTTGCCCCACAGATAACCCCAGATATTGTCGGTGATGACCGCCCCCGGCTCGAAGTCGCACAGGATCGCATGCAGCGCCTGCAGCCGCGGCGTGGTCCGGACATGCAACTCGCCAAGGACGACGGCACCGCGGCTGCCGAACATCACCTCGCCCGGTGCGATCCAGTCGGTCGAATAGTTGACGAAGGCGCCCATGGTACGATCGCGGCCAACAATCGGCGCGATGATGGTTTCGCACAGCCCGTTCTGGGTCGAGAGCACGTAGCCATCCTGCGACAGATGCGCCATCAGCGCCCGCGTCGCCGCCTCGGTATGCTGGGCCTTGACCGCGAGAAAGACGATATCCCAAACCCCGACGACCTCATCGGGCGTGAAGGCCGGCGCCACCACGGTAAACGTGTCGACCGGCCCGGTGATGCGCAGGCCTTTGGTCCGGATCTCATGCACATGCTCGGCCACCACATCGACAAAGCTGATGTCATGGCCAGCACGCTTGAGATACGCACCCACTGTCCCGCCGATCGCGCCGGCACCCCAGATCAGGATGCGCGCCATCACCAATTCTCCATCTGCGCGCGGGTTTCCTCAACGCCGGCCAGCCAGATCGCCAGCATGTCCTCATCGGGGCGCTGGGTCCGCCCGCCGAAATTGCCGTCCTCGAGCATGGTCCGCGCCTCGAACGGCGCCAAGGTCTTGAGCCGCTCCAGATCAACCATCTCCTTGGCATCCTCCGCTGGCGTTGTCGGTAGGCGGGTCCAGGGGAAATTCTCCATCCAGCTGCCATGGCTCGCCACGCGATCGGTCGCCTGAACCAGCGCCATCGTGCGCGGCGCGCGCCACCAATCATGGAACCGCACCCGGCAATCCGGATTGTCCATCATCCATTCCTGCGCCAAGGCGCCGGCCGGGGCATTGCCGCCATGGCCGTTGACAATCACGATACGGCGAAACCCGCCGCGCTTCATGCTGTCCAACAGGTCGCGCACCACGGCGCACAGCGTCTCCACCCGCAAGGTGATGCTGCCCGGGAAGGCCTGGAAATATGGCGCCAGTCCGAACGGCATGGCCGGGAACACCGGAATGCCGAGCGGCTCCGCGGCCTCGACGGCAACACGCTCGGCCAGGATCGCATCCGTCGCCAGGGACAGCCCGGCATGCTGTTCGACACTGCCGAGCGCCAGCACCCCGCGGTCATCGTGGCGCAGCCAGTCCTCGACCATCCGCCAATCCATTTGCGCAATGCGCATGCCATCCCCCGCGACCAAAAATCCAGCCGACACGGTGCCACAGATCGAAGGCGCGTCAACCAAGCGATTCGAAATGCGGGACCAGCCGGCGCCGCCTCAGCGGACCGCCGCGGCAACCTTGTCGCAATCTAGCCGGTGGGCCATCAGGCAATCCTCAACTCGCGCCGAATGCGAAAGCTGGCGGACCAGGAAGATACAGACCACCAGCACCGCCAATGTCACCGCCAGCCCAGCCAGGCTCACCGTCTGGCGGTTGGCCGCCTCGGTCGCCTCAGCCTCGGTCTCGAAACGCCTGGTGCCGGACATGCCGCCCTTTCCAGCGGGCGCCTCGACGGCGAGGCCCCGCAGCGCTTGCAGTCTAGCCGAAACAAGGGGATCAAGGGCAACAGGCCGCCGCATCGCGGGATTGCACGCCTGGGTTGAACGCCCTGGTGCCCCGCGGCCGAAGGACTGGAGTGCCGATGATCCTGCTCATCCAGATGGCGCCGCTCCTGCTGCTGATCATGCTGCTCGGCGTGGCACGCCAGGGGCCGGTCGTGGCCTGCATGGCCGCGATCGCCGCAAGCCTGCTGGCATTTCTGGCGACCCACCCGGCGGACAGGCTGCCCAGCTTCCTTGTGTCGAGCCTCGCCCAAGGCACCTGGCTCTCGGTGGTGCCGATGGGGATTGTCGCAGCCGGGCTGGTGTTCCATGGCGCCGTGATGGGCCGCGACAGTGAGGCCGCGGCCCCCGGGACCGTCGCCGATCGCGTCTTCACCGCGGCGTTCCTGCTCGGCCCCTTCGCCGAGACGGTCACCGGCTTCTGCGTCGGTGCGATCTTTGCGCTCGGGGTGATGCGCCGCGCTGGCGTCGCCGCCGTGCCCGCCGCCGCGATGTCGCTGCTGACTCTGGCGCTGATCCCCTGGGGCGGGCTCGGACCGGGAACTGCCGTGGGTGCAGCGATCTCAGGCGTCCCCGGCCAGGAGCTGGGCCTGCGCAACGCCTGGATCGTCGCCGCCGAACTGCCGTTCCTCCTGATGTTGTTCTGGCACTGGTGCGCAATCGCCGGCATTGCAGTCCCGCTGGTGCAGCGCGGCATCCAGCTCGCCTGGGTCGCCGCAGTCGGCGTTTCGCTGATCGCCTGGCACCATGTGGCCCCCTGGGAATTGTGCGGCGTCCTGGCCACCGGCCCGCTGCTGGCGATGCGCCTGCTGCTGGCCAATCCACCCGGCACCATCGCCGCCTGGCTGCGCGCCGGACGCACCGCCCTGCCCTACCTCACCCTCGCCGCCGTGCTCCTGGCAACCCGCCTCTGGCGCGATGCGCCGGCACTTCAGCCCTACCCGGGATTGCCCTCCCTGCCGGCAAACCACGCCATGGTCGCGATCATCCTGGTGGCGCTGCTGGTCGTCGCATTCCGGCCAAAGCCCGGACAGGTGATCGCCGACGCCATGGCCCGGGCATGGCGACCAGCACTGGCCCTGCTGATGTTCGTTCTGCTGTCGCGCTTCCTGTCCAATGCCGGCATTCCCCAAGCCCTGGCACATGCCCTGGCCGAGGCGTTCGGCTCCGCCGCCCCCTTCGCCGCCCCGCTGCTCGCCGGCATCTCCGCCTTCTTCGCCGGCACCAATGTCGGTTCGAACAGTACCATGATGCCGCTGCAGGGCGAGCTCGGCCGGCTGGCCGGCATGCATCCCGCCGCCCTCCCGGCGATCCAGAATGGAACGCTGTTCCTGTTGCTGGCACCGCAAGTGGTCGGCATGGTCTCCGCGCTGGCGGGAAGCGGCGTCACCCCTGCGGCCATCTGGCGCCTAACCTGGCCAGTCGCGTTGGTTTCGCTGGCGGTCGGACTGGCGGCCGTGGCCATCGGGTGACATGGTACGGCATGCGAACCGCCATCCGCCACCTCAGCGCCGTCGATCCGGCGATGCAGACCCTGATCCGCCGCATCGGCCGCTGCGGATACCGCCAGGAGAAGCGCGAGCCCTATGAGGCCCTCGTGCGCGCCATCGCCCATCAGCAGCTGCACGGCGCCGCCGCCCGGACAATCCTCGGCCGCTTCGTCGCCCTCTGTCCCGACGCCCCGTTCCCAACACCCCAGCACGTGCTGTCGATCGACGATGCCACCATGCGCCAATGCGGCTTCTCCGGCAGCAAGTCGGCATCCATTCGCGACATCGCCCTCAAAACGCTGGAGGGCGTGGTCCCCACCCGCCGCGCCGCCTCGCGCCTGTCCGATGCCGATCTGATCACCCGCCTGACCGTCATCCGCGGCGTCGGAAGATGGACGGTGGAGATGCTGCTGATGTTCAACCTCAGCCGGGTCGACATCCTGCCGGTCGATGATTTCGGCGTCCGCGAAGGCTACCGCAAGCTGCACAATCTTGCCGCACAGCCCAAGCCCAGGGACCTCGCGGCCATCGGCGAGATGTGGTCGCCCTGGCGAAGCGTCGCCAGCTGGTATCTCTGGCACGCCGCCGACGAGGGCAAGACAGTCAAGCAGCCGGGATAGACCGCCTCATCCCCGCGGCGCAAACACCTCGACCACCGCCAGGAATCCCTCGGGGTCATCGGCATGCAACCAATGCCCGGCCTTGCGCAGCGTGGCGAACCGCGCCGCCGGGAACAGCGCCGCGATCACCGCCCGATGCTCCGCCCGCACATAACCCGATCGCGCGCCGGCGAGGAACAGCGTCGGCCCGGCATAAGGTGGCGCCGCAATCTCCGGCCAATCCTGGATCTCGTCCATGCCGGCGATGATCTCATCGAGTCCGATCCGCCAATGCGCCCCCGCACCCAGCCGCAGATTGGACAACAGTAACGCCCGCACCCCGGCATCGGTCACCACCGCACCAAGCGCCGCATCCGCCGCCGCCCGCGTCAGCTCCGGCGACAACGCCAGGTCGCGCATCGCAACCGCATAGGTCACCAGATGCGGCCGATACCGCACCGGCGCGATATCAGCCACGCAAAGCCGGCTCACCGCGCCGGGATGCGCCAACGCAAGCGCCATCGCCGCCTTGCCGCCCATCGAATGCCCCAGCACCGCACAGGGCAAAACCCCAAGCGCCGCCAGCGTTTCGCACACATCCTCGGCCATCACGCGATAATCCATCCCCGGCGCATGCGGGCTCGCGCCATGGTTGCGCAGGTCCAGCGCGATCACCCGCCGCCCGCCCTCGGCCAGCCGGCGCTGCACCGCGCCGAAATTCCCCGCCTGGCCGAACAGCCCGTGCAACAGCACCAACACCGGCCCCTCGCCCCGCGATACCGAGTTCAGGATCATGCCTTCCTCGTCATGCCTTCCTCCCCGGCAGCACCGAGATCCCAACGCCGCCCAGGATCAACGCGGTGCCAAGAATGAGATCGACGCCCAGCGGCTCCCCCAGCCACAGCGTCGCCAGGATCAGCCCCACCGCCGGCGTCATCAAAAACCCGACCGACGCCACCACAACCGGCAGGTGGACCATCGTCAACAAGTAGCACCACGTCCCGATTGGCCCAGCAATCCCGCCCACATACCCCAACGCCACCAGCGACGCTCCGCTCCACTGCCCCGGCGGCTCCAACAGCAACGCCAGCGGCAGCAGCATCAGGCTGGCCAGCCCGAACGCCCAAGGCAGCATCTGCACCATCGACAGCACCGGCGGCCGCAGCCGGATCACCAGCATCGGCACCCCCCCCGCCGCCGCCGCCACCCGCAGGAACAGGTGCCCCAGCAACACCCCCTCCGCCCCCCAATCGATCGACCAAGGCCCGATCAACAGCACGATCCCGCCAACCCCCAGCCCCACCGCAACCCACCGCCGCCACGGCACCGCCTCGCGCAACAGCCACACCGAGGCCGGCACCGTGAACACGATGGTCACCGAAGTGATGATCGAGGTCCGCCCCGCCTGCACCCACACCATCGCCAGATGCACGCAGATGAAGAACAACGCCAGCTGGCACACCGCCACCGCCAGGAAGAACGGCATGTCCCGCCGCGTCGGCAGCACCAGGCGCCGCATCGCCAGCATCAGCACCAGTGTCACCACGGTGGAAAGACTGGTGCGCCCCAGCGCAAACCAGACCGGCGCCGCCCCCTGCCCGATCGCCTCCTTGGTCACCGGCCAGGCGCTGCTGAACAACAGCACCGCACCCGCCAGCGGCACCAGCCCGCGCCAGGTGACCGCCGGTACCACCCCCGTCACAAGCGGATCAGTCGACGACGGTCAGCATGATCTTGCCGATATGCGCGCTGCTCTCCATCAGCGCATGCGCCGCCGCGGCCTGCTCCAGCGGAAACCGCGCATGGATCACCGGCGCGCACTGTCCCTGGTCCAGCAACGGCCAAACCTTGTCGCGCAGCGCCTGCGCGATCTCGCCCTTCTGCGCGGTGCTGCGCGGGCGCATCGTCGAGCCCGTCACCGTCAGCCGCCGCGTCATGATCGGCGTCAGGTCCACGCCATCCAGCTTGGCACCGCCCAGGAAGGCAATGATCACCAGCCGCCCATCCATCGCCAGCGCCCGCACATTGCGCGGGAAATAGGCCGCGCCGACCATATCCAGCACCACATCCACCCCCGCCCCCGCGGTCAGCGCCTTGATCTCCGCCCCGAAATCCTGCGTGCGGTAATTGATCGCCGCCGCCGCGCCAAACCCCAGACAAGCCGCCACCTTCTCGTCGGAGCCCGCCGTGGCATAGCACGTCGCCCCGAACGCCGCCGCCAGCTTGATCGCCGTGACCCCGATACCCGACGTCCCGCCATGCACCAGCACCCGCTCGCCCGCCGCCAGCCTTCCCGCCATGAACAGGTTGGCCCACACGGTGAAGAACGTCTCCGGCAACGCCCCGGCCCGCACCGCGTCATATCCCTTCGGCCACGGCAGCGTCTGCGCCTCGGGCGCCACGCAATACTCGGCATACCCGCCGCCATTGGTCAGCGCGCAGACCCGGTCGCCGACCCGATACCCGCGCACCGCGCTGCCAATCGCCACCACCTCGCCCGCCACCTCAAGCCCGATCAACGGGCTCGCCCCCGGCGGCGGCGGATAGGCGCCGGTGCGCTGGGCAATATCCGGCCGGTTCACCCCGGCCACCTGGACCCGGATCAAGACCTCCTCCGGCCGCGCCACCGGCAGGGGCGCCGAACCTGGCCGCAGCACCTCCGGCCCGCCGGGCTCGGCTGCCGCGATGATGCGCATGCTGGTCGGAAGCGTCATGGCGATATCCTCGGAACAAGATCTGTCAGACCTAGGTCGCGCCCCTCAGCCGCGTGCGTCAAGCCCGAACCGCCGCCGTCCAGGGCAATCGGGTGAACGGCCAGGTAGAAAGCAAGGCTCCGCCGGCAAAGGGCCGGAGGCCCT
>CAXNGD010000021.1:0-15264 GCA_964201575.1 Acetobacterales bacterium
GAATCGTACTTCCGGCCGCGCCGGAATCTCCCCTACATCAGTTCAAGCGATTGCCCTGGGCGATTCAGCGCTCCAGCGGCACCGCCGTCACGCTGTTGAACGCCGAACCGTCGGTGCCCACGGATATCGTCGACCAGACGAGGTAGATCAGCACCCGCTTCTGCTTGTCGAACAGCCGGCTGACCCGCACCTCTTTAAAAAAGAAGCTCGCCTTCTCGTCGAACACCACCTCGTTGTCGGGCAGCTCGCCCTTGACCACCACCGGGCCGGTGGCGTGGCAGGCGATCGAGAACCGGTTGGGGTCGGTGGCCAGCCCCAGTGTCCCCTTCACCCCGCCGGTCTCGGCCCGCGACAGGTAGCAGGACACGCCGTCCACCCGCGGGTCGTCATAGCGGTCGACCACGATGCGGTCATTGCGCCCCAACAGCCGGAAGGTGGTGGACACGCTGCCAATGCGTGTCGAGTCGTCGGCCAGCGCCGGCGGCACTGGCGCCATGCCGGCCGCCAGCCCGATCAATCCCGCCAGGACAAAGCGCATAACCCCTCCACCGCAACCGCATAGCGGGCGAAATCGCGCGCCAGCACCGTATAGATGGCGCGCTTGAACGGCACCGCCAGACCCGGCAGCGACTCCAGCGCCACCCATTGCCAGGCATCGAATTCCGGATCGGGATCGGCATCCAGCCGGATATCGCCATCCTCCCCGGTGAAGCGCAGCGCGAACCAGCGCTGGCGCTGGCCGCGGAACCGCCCGCCAAGCGCCACCCCGAGCAGCTCCGGCGGCAGGTCATAGGTGAACCAGTCGGGATGCTCGCCGATCACCTCGGCCCGGTCGCTGCCGATCTCCTCGGCCAACTCGCGCAACACTGCCGCGCGCGGATCCTCGCTCGCGTCGATCCCGCCCTGCGGCAACTGCCAGCCGCCGGCCGGTCCCTCGGCATTCGGCAGGTCCGCCCGCCGCGCCACCAGCACCCGCCCCGTCCGGTCGAACAGCACCGCCCCGACATTGGGACGATACGGCATGGTCCGCGCGTCGATCATCCTCGCCTCCAAACCCTATTCCACCGGCACCACCAGCGCGCTGACCGGCACCAGCACCACCCCGCGCTGCGCCAACAGGCTGGTCCAAGCCGCCAATCGCTCCACCGCCACCGGCGTGGGTGCCGAGACCAGCCCGAGCGCCGCGCCGCGGTCGCGCGCCAGTTGTTCCAGCCGCTCCAGCTTGGCCTCGATCTCGGTGCGCACGCCGGGCTTGTCAACGACCAGGTCCACCGCGCGGCGCGGCCCGGCCGTCAACGGTGCGGCCAGCCGGCCCTCTGGCCGCGGATCGACATAGATCAGGCCGCGCCGCCCGATCTCCTCCAGCACGCCGGTCATCTGCTCGCTGGCGGCGAAACGCTCGCCGCGCAGGCTGCCCAGTGCTCCGGTCACCCCCACCTTCCCGCCCAGTCGCGACAAGGTCCAGCGCAGCATCTCGGCGTTGCGCTCCGCCGGCGCCCCGGTCAGCAGCGCGCGGTCGCCGGGATCGTTCAACGGATAGCCGCGCGGCTCCATCGGCAAGGCGATCAGCGTCTCATGCCCGGCCTGGCGTGCCCGCTCCACCTGCGCCCGCTGCACCGCCGCTCCCGGCCGCAACGCATAGGGCGACACGGCGAAGGACACCGCCGCCGGCAGGATGCGGATCGCCTCTTCGCTATCGGCCTCGCGCATCGCGAAATCGGCCAACAGGATCGCCACGCGCGGTCGCGCATCGGGCGGCGGCGCCCCGGCGGCATAGGCCCGCATCGGTGCCAGCCCGCCAGCCACCCGCGGCAGGAAACTGCCATCGCCCAGCCCCGAGGCTTCCTGCAATGCGGGGTCCGGCGGTGGCACCGGCGCCCCCGGCGCACGCGGCCCGGGCACGATGCGCGCCGTGACCGGCGGCGCGCCCCCGGGCCCATGCACCGGCGGCAGCGACGTGGCTGGTGGCGTGGTCGCAGCGGGCGGCGGCGCCTGGGTCGCAGCCGGTTGGGCCGGAACCGGTGGGGAAGCTGGCGGTTGCACGAGAGCCGAGCCAGCATCGGCCGCGACCTCCGGCGCCGGCGGCCCCAGCACCTGCAACGTCGCCCCGCCCGCCAGCAGCACCAGCACCACGGCGGCCCAGAACAGCCCCAGGGCGCGCATCGCAGCCGCGCCTGGCCGCGGCGTCGCGTCCTCGCCGGTCACGCCCTTGCCCCGACGGGTCGGCTCAGCGCGAGGCGCGCCGTACCGGCTGCGGCATCGCGCGCAACAGGGTCAGGCCCTGCTGCAACTGATAGTCGGTCTCCGACTTGGTGGCATCGAAGGCCGGCTGATTCTCCGGCGGCAGCTTGGCGATCTCCTTGGCGATCGCCGGAAGATCGTTGCGCGGCGGCGGGGCGGCGGCCTGCGGTGCGTCGCCGCTGCCCTTCAGAGTACGGTTCAGATCGGCCTCGCGCTCCGGCCCAAAGCGCGCGCGCTCCTCGCGCGTGGCCGCCACCTCCACGTCCGGCGTGATGCCCATGCCCTGGATCGACCGTCCGGACGGCGTGTAGTAGCGCGCCGTGGTCAGCCGCATCCCGCCATTGCCCGGCAGCGGCGACACGGTCTGCACGCTGCCCTTGCCGAAGCTGCGCATGCCCAGGATCACCGCCCGGCGATGGTCCTGCAACGCGCCGGCCACGATCTCGCTCGCCGAGGCCGAGCCGCCATTGATCAGCACCACCACCGGCAGCCCGCCGGTGATGTCGCCGGCCTTGGCGTTCCAGCGCTGCGTATCCTCGACATTGCGCCCGCGGGTGGAGACGATCTCGCCGCGATCGAGAAACGCGTCGGAGACCGAGATCGACTCGGGCAGCAGCCCGCCGGGATTGTTGCGCAGGTCCAGGATCACCCCGCGCAGCTTGTCGCCCGCCTGTGCCTTCAGGTCGCTGAATGCCTTGCGCATCGAGGTTTCGGTCTGCTCGCTGAAGCTGCTGATGCGGATATAGGCGACATCGTCGCCCTCCATCCGCGAACGCACCACCCGCAGCTTGATCACCTCGCGCACCAACGCGATCTCCAGCGGCTTCTCAGTGCCTTCGCGCCGCACCGTGATCACGATGCGGGTATTCGGCGCCCCGCGCATCCGCTCCACCGCATCGTTCAGGCTCATACCCTGTACCGTCTGGCCATCGAGGGCGGTGATCAGGTCGCCGGCCTTGATCCCCGCGCGCATCGCCGGGGTGTCGTCGATCGGGCTGATCACCTTGATGTAGCCGCTCTCCTGGGTGACCTCGATGCCCAGCCCGCCGAACACGCCGCGCGTCTGCACCTGCATGTCGCGGAACGACTTGGCGTTCAGGTACGAGCTGTGCGGGTCCAGCCCGGTCAGCATGCCGTTGATCGCGTTCTCAATCAGCTCGCGGTCATTCGCCGGCTCGACATACTCGGCGCGCACCCGTTCGAACACATCGGCGAACAGGTTCAACAGGCGATAGGTCTCGGCGCGCGAGCTGTCCTGCGCCTGCGCCTGTGGCACCAGGCCGATGCTCAAGCGCCGGTCCAGGAGGTCGGCCACAGGGCCGATCCCAACCCCGGCGGCGAAGGCCACGCTCAGCAACAGCCCGGTACGAAGCTTCATGGCGGAAATCCTCTGGCGCCGCGGCGCGCATATGGTCTGGAGTCCAGGGTATCGCAGAGCGACGCGGGATCAAACGGTTTCCTGGTGGCCGGACAATCTCTTGTCCCATCAACTGATTGCCAGCCTCTTACGCCCAGGCTTTTTGCGCCCAGCCCTCCTACGAACGTTCTCAACTGCGGCCTCGCAGGAACGGCGCCGGGTTCACCGCCTGGCCTGACCTGCGCAGCTCCACATACAGGGATGGCCGCCCGCTGGCGCTGCGCGGGTCCCAGCCCGGCATCACCCCAACCGGCGTGCCTGACGCGACCCTTTGTCCCACCGCCAGATCGATGCGTTCGAACCCTGCCAGCACGAAATGGTAGCCACCGCCGCAATCGACAATGACCAACTGCCCGAAACTGCGGAACGGCCCGGCGAACACCACCCGCCCGCCACAGGGCGAGAACACCCGCGCCGCCGGCGCCGCGTGATAGGACAGCCCGCTCGACGGCCCGCTATCGGTGGCATCGCCGAATCCGCGCACCAGCGTGCCCGAGACCGGAGCCGCCAGCCCGGCCCCGCCGCTCGGCGCCGGCTCGGCAATGCCGGGCCCCGCCGGTGCTGCCAGCTCGGCTTGCCGCGTGCGTGCCGCCGCCGCCGAGGCCTGCCGCCGCCGGGCCGCCTCCTCGGCCTCGCGCCGGGCCTGCGTCTCGGCCGCGCGGCGCTCAGCCTCGATCTGGGCGATCGCCGATTTCAGCCCCTCCGCCCGCGCCGCCTCAGTTGATGCCCGGCGCGCCGCCCGCGCCGCCTCGTCCTCGGCCGCCCGGCCCTCGGCGCGGGTGGCGCGCAACTGCGCGTCCAGCGCCTCGGCTGCTCGTGCCTGCGCCGCCTGCGCCTCGGACATCTTCGGAAGGGCATCGTCCAGCTCGGCCTGCAACCGCGCCACTTCCTCCTGCTCGGCCCGCAGCGCCCGCGCCTCGTGCTCCAGCATCCGCACGATCCCGCCCAGCACCAGCGCCCCGCGCACCGCCTGCTCCGGCGGCATCGGCACCGCCAGCATCGTCTCGGCCGGGAACAGCGCCAGCCGCTCCAGCACCGGCAGCAACGGCGTGATGTCCGCCGCCCGCACCGCCAGCCGCGCCGCCGCCGCACGCCGCCGGTCCGCCAGCGCCTCGATGCGCGCCGCCGCCGTGCTCGTCGCCTGCTCGGCATCGCGCAGCCGCGCCAGGATCTGCGCCTGCTGGGCCGCCAGCTTCTGCGCATCGGACCGCGCGGCCGCCGCCTGTTGCAGCGCCTCGCGCTGTGCCGCCAACTCCGCGCGCCGCGCCTGTTCGGCCTCGCGCACCTGCTCGCGTGTCGGCTGGGCAGACGCGGCACCCCATAGCAGCGCCAAGGCGGCAAAGGCCGCGGCCAGACCCGCCGGGATGCGCGACCGGCCCCGGGTCACGCGGGACCCAGCAATGATCGCCCAGTCATCTCCGCTGGCGCCGCCAGCCCCGTCAGCTCCAGCAGCGTCGGCGCCACATCGGCCAGCCGTCCCGCCTGCATCGGCCGGTTGGTCGGCCCGAACAGCAGCACCGGCACCGGGTTGGTGGTATGCGCGGTATGCGGCCCGCCGGTCGCGGGATCGCGCATCAACTCGCAATTACCGTGATCGGCGGTGACCAGCAGCCAGCCGCCCTGCGCCGCGATCGCCGCCTTGATCCGGCCCAGCCCGGCATCCACCGTCTCGACGGCAGTGATCGCCGCCGCCAGGCTGCCGGTATGCCCCACCATGTCGGGATTGGCGAAATTCAGCACCAGCAGCGCGTACTGTCCGCTGCCAATGGCCGCCACCGCCGCATCGGTCAGCGCCGGCGCCGACATCTCGGGCTGCAGGTCATAGGTGGCAACCTTCGGTGAAGGGATCATTACCCGCTCCTCGCCGGCATTCGGCGTCTCCACCCCGCCATTGAAGAAATAGGTCACGTGCGGATACTTCTCGGTCTCCGCCAGCCGCATCTGCTTCAGCCCCGCTGCCGCCACCACCTGGCCCAGCAGGCGGTCCATGGTCTGCGGCGCGAACAACGCGCCCATCAGCGGCGCCAGCGCGTCGCTATAGCGCGTCATCCCCGCCGCCGCCGCGAACCGGATGGCGCGCGGCCGCTCGAAGCCGGCGAACCCCGGGTCGATCAGGGCGGCAAAGATCTCCCGCACCCGGTCGGCGCGAAAATTGAAACACAGCAGCCCGTCGCCATCGCGCATCCCGGCATAGTCGCCGATCAGCGCCGGCTCGACGAACTCGTCGATCTTCCCCGCCACATAGGCCTGCTCCACCACCGCGGCCGGTGTCGCCGCCCGTGGCGCATCCGCCTCCGCCATCGCCCGATAGGCCCGGCTCACCCGCTCCCAGCGATTGTCGCGATCCATCGCGAAGTACCGCCCGGACACCGTGGCGATCCGGGCCCCCTGCGGCAGCCCGGCCGCCAGCTTGGCCAGATCCGCCTGCGCCGATTGCGGCGGCGTATCGCGCCCATCGAGCCAGGCATGCACTGCCACCGCGATCCCCTGCGCCACCAGGCTGCGGGCCAGCGCAATCGCATGATCCAGATGCGAATGCACCCCGCCCTCAGACACGAGACCGAGCAGGTGGCACGTCCCCCCCGTCGCCTTCAGCTTGCTGACCAACTCCACCAGCGCCGGCAATGCCGCCAGCGAGCCGTCCGCGCAGGCCAGGTTGATCCGCGGCAGGTCCTGCATCACCACCCGTCCGGCACCGAGATTCAGATGCCCGACCTCGGAATTCCCCATCTGCCCCGCCGGCAGCCCGACATCGAGCCCGGAGGTGCGCAGGAAGGCATGCGGGCAGCTCTCCCACAATGCGTTGAAATTGGGCGTGTTTGCCTGGCGCACCGCGTTATCGGCGCGGTCCTCGCGCCAGCCCCAGCCATCGAGGATCACAAGCATCACCGGCGGGCGCATGAGGGCTTTCCTGAATAGAGTCGTTCGATTCGCAGGATATACGGCGATTGCAATGAATCTGAAAGATATTCATCCGAAGCCGGCCATCGGGACTCGGAATTACGACTCGCGCGCCCCGCGGTGATAGGGATGCCCGGCCAGGATCGACTGCGCCCGGAACAACTGCTCCGCCAGCATCGCCCTCGCCAGCATATGCGGCCACACCAGCGGTCCCAGTGACAGCCGATACCCGGCCCCGGCCACCAATTCCGGCGCCAACCCCTCCGCCCCGCCGATCAGGAAACATGGCACCCGTCCGGACTCGGACCATTGCGCCAGCAGCTTGGCGAATCCGGCCGAATCCGGCGCCACCCCCGCCCGGTCCAGCGCCACCGTCAGCGCGCCAGCTGGAATCCGTGCCCGCAGCGCCTCGGCCTCGCGCCGCATGATCTCGCCCGGCGCCCCGCGCCCATCCGCCACCTCGACGATGCGCAACCCCGGCCGCAACCGCGCCGCATAGCGCCCCACCAGCGCGCCCTCAGGCGAGGTCCCGATCCGTCCAACCGCCAGCAGCAGCCAGTCAGCCAGGCTCCGCCTCCTGCGCCGGCGCCCCCGTCGGCGTCTCCGTCGGCGCTTCGTCCAACTCGGCGCCCCACATCCGCTCGATGCCGTACAGCGCCCGCGCCTCGGCCTTGAACAGGTGGATGATGATGTCCCCCGCGTCGATCAGCACCCAGTCCGACCCCGACGCTCCCTCGATCTTCACCCGCTTCAGCCCGACCTCGGCGAGCTTCTCCTCCAGATGCATCGCCATGGCGGAGATCTGCCGGTCGGCAATGCCGGTCGCCACCACCATCCGGTCGGCAAACGAAGCCCGGCCTTGAAGGTCCAGCGCCACCACCTCCTCGGCCTTGTCATCCTCCAGGCTGGCCAGGATCACCTGCTGCAACTGGTCCAGCCGTGCGGTATCGGTCTTCGGCACGGGCTTGGCGCGCCTGGCTTTCGCGGGACCAGCCGCAGCAGCCTTCTTGCGCGCCGTGCCGGGGGGTGCCGGAATGGCCGCGGTCGCGGTCGTGCGCGTGCTGGCACGCTTGCGCGGCGCGGCAGCCGGGCGGGCAGGGGAATCGGCGGGTGGCGCGGGTGGCTTGCGGGTGATGGTCATGAACTCCGATTGAGGCAGGCGCGGATCGCTGTCGCCGATGCGGCATTCTGTGCGACCGGCAGAAACACCCAGCGTGGCGCCGAAAGTCCGGCCAGTACCGACGCGGCATGCACCGGCACGCGGCGCCGGGCCAGCCGATGGGCAGCATGGCTGGCCAGCGCACGATGATTGTAAGTAGGGCGCGGCAACACCGCAAACACCACCTGCCGGAAAATATCTTCCCAGCGCCGCCAGCGCGGCAACTGCACAAGATTATCCGCCCCCATCAGCCAGACAAACGCCACACAGGGAAAGCGCCGGCGCAAGGCGCGCAGCGTGTCCACCGTGTAGCGCACCCCCAACCGCCCCTCGATATCAGTCGCCACGATCCGCCGCCCATCGGCAATCCGCCGCGCCGAAGCCAGCCGCGCACCCGCCGCCGCCATCCCCCGCGCCGGCTTCAGCGGATTGCCCGGCGACACCATCAGCCACACCTGGTCCAGCCGCAGCCGCCGCCGCGCGACCTTGGCCACATGCAGATGCCCGGCATGGGCGGGGTTGAACGACCCGCCCAACAGGCCGACCCGCACCCGCCGGCGGTCGCCCCAACGTGACGGGGCGGGGCTCAGGGCCGGACCTGCCCGTGGCCAAGCACCAGGTAGCGGAACGTGGTCAACTGCTCCAACCCGATCGGCCCGCGCGCATGCATCCGCCCGGTGGCGATACCGATCTCCGCGCCGAAGCCGAATTCGCCGCCATCGCAGAACTGGGTGGAGGCGTTCCACATCGCCACGGCGGAATCGACACCGTTAAGGAAGCGCGAAGCGGCCTCGGCATCCTCGGTGACAATGGCGTCGGTATGCGAGCTGCCGTGGTGGCGGATGTGGTTCAGCGCGCCGTCGATATTGTCGACCACGGCGACGGTCAGGATGGCGTCGAGCCATTCGCGGTCAAAGTCGCCTTTCTCTGTCGGCGGCAGGTCCGGCACGATCGCGCGGGCACGCGGTCCGGCGCGGAAGTCGCAACCCAGCGCGCGCAGATCGGCGACCAGCAGCGGCAGCAGAGCGGGTGCGATGGCGGCGTCGATCAGCAGCACCTCGGTGGCGCCGCAGACGCCGGTGCGGCGCATCTTGGCGTTGGCGAGGATGGCGCGGGCCATGGCGGGGTCGGCGGCTGCGTGGATGTAGGTGTGGCAGAGGCCCTCGGCATGGGCGAGCACGGGCACGCGGGCTTCCTGCTGCACCCGCTCAACCAGCGACTTTCCCCCGCGCGGGATGATCAGGTCGATCTGGCCGGCTGCCCCCAGCATCGCGGCGACATAGGCACGGTCAGTGGCCGGCGGGATCTGCACCGCGTCGGCGGGCACGCCGGCAGCGCCCAGACCCTCGGTCACCGCCGCGTGGATGGCGCGGGCACTATGAAAACTGTCCGAGCCACCGCGCAGGATGACGGCGTTGCCGGCCTTGAGACAAAGGCCGGCGGCATCGGCGCCGACATTGGGGCGGCTTTCGTAGATCATGCCGATCACGCCAAGCGGCTGGGGGATGCGCTGGATGCGCAGGCCGTTGGGCTGCGTCCAGTCGGCGAGGATGCGGGCCAACGGGTCCGGCAGGGCGGCGATGTCGTCCAGTCCCTGGGCCATGGCTTCGATGCGCGCCGGCGTCAGAGCCAGCCGGTCCCGGAACGCCTTGGTGCCGCCGGCGGCGTCGAAGGCGGCGAGGTCGAGCGCGTTGGCGGCCTCGATGGGTGCCGCGTTGGCGCGAATGGCGGTCGCAGCGGCGCGCAGGGCGGCGTTGCGGGCGTCGGCCGGCAATGTGGCGAGCATGTTCGAGGCGACGCGCGCTCGTGCGGCGGCCTCGCGCATCCAAGTCGTGGTGGTGTCGATAGAGACATCCATCAGTGGTCTCCCAAGCAAATGGATAAAAGTTTTTTGGTTCTTTTTTTCAAAAAAGAACAAGCGCTTCTTTTTGTAAAAAGAAGCAAAACCTTTTATCCATTGGATTCTCGCAGTACCAAATCATCGCGGTGGATCAGTTCGTCGCGGCCGCGCCAGCCGAGTATGGCTTCGATGTCGGCTGAGCGACGGCCGATGATGCGGGCGGCGTCGGTGCTGGCATAGGCGGTCAGACCGCGGCCGAGAGGGCGGCCATCCGGCGCAAGCACCTCCACCACGTCGCCGCGTTCGAAGCTGCCGCCCACATCGCGCACGCCGGCGGGGAGCAGGGAGCGACCGGAAGCGAGGGCTTTCACAGCGCCGGCGTCCAGCATGTATTGCCCGGCGGGGTGCAGGGTGCCGAGGATGAAGCGCTTGCGGGCGGAGTGGTCGGCGGTGTCGGGCAGGAACCAGGTGCAGCGGGCGCCCTGTTCGAGGGCGGCCAGCGGGTGGTCGAGATTGCCCAGCGCGATGGCCATGGCGCAGCCGGCGCCGGTGGCGATGCGGGCGGCGAGCAACTTGGTGCGCATCCCGCCCGAGGAATAGCCGGGCGGGGGTTCGCCGCCCATCGCCTCGATCTCCGGGGTGACGGCTTCGACGACGGGCAGGTGTTTGGCGTCGGGGTTGGAGCGGGGGTCGGCGGTGTAGAGTCCGTCGATGTCCGACAGCAGGATCAGCTGGTCGGCGCCGACCATCTCGGCCACGCGGGCGGCGAGGCGGTCATTGTCGCCGAAGCGGATTTCAGCGGTGGCGACAGCGTCGTTCTCGTTGATGACCGGCACGCAGCCGAGTCCAAGCAAGGTGCGCAGGGTGGCCCGCGCGTTGAGATAGCGCCGCCGGTCCTCGCTGTCGTCCAGGGTCAGGAGGAGCTGGGCGGCGGTGATGTTTTGCCCTGCCAATACATCGGCCCAGGCGCCGGCGAGCCGGATCTGCCCCACCGAAGCCGCCGCCTGCTTTTCCTCCAGGCGCAGCTTGCGGCGCGTGAGGCCCAGCGTGCGCCGCGCCAGCGCGATCGCCCCCGAGGACACCACGACGACCTCCACTCCGCGCGCCCGCAAGGCCGCGATGTCCTGCGCGATGGCGGCCAGCCAGCCCATGCGCAGCGTCGCCTGTGCCGAATCCACCACCAGCGCGCTGCCGATCTTCACGACCAGCCGCTTGGCGGTGGCGAGCGAAGGCAGCGCGCTCATCTGCTGCGGTCCTCGAAAATCGCCGTCCACAGGGCCCCAAGCACCTCCGGCACCCCCTGGCCGGCCACGCCAGAGACCACGAAGACCGGCGCGCCGGCGGCATCGGCGAGCTGGCGCTTGCGGTCCGATATCTGCCGCGGTGTCATCGAGTCCGATTTGTTCAGTGCGATGATCTCCGGCTTGTCGCCCAGCCCGCCGCCATATTGCTGCAACTCTTCGCGCACCGTGCGCCATTGCTTGACCACATGCCCCGCCGCGCCATCAACCAGATGCAGCAGCACCGCGCAGCGCTCGACATGGCCCAGGAACCGGTCGCCCAGCCCGGCGCCCTCATGCGCCCCCTCGATCAGCCCGGGGATATCGGCCAGCACAAACTCCTGCGTCATCGACAGCCGCACAACACCAAGCTGCGGATGCAGGGTGGTGAACGGATAATCGGCGATCTTCGGCTTGGCGGCGGAGACCACTGACAGGAAGGTCGACTTGCCGGCATTCGGCAGCCCGACCAGCCCGGCATCGGCGATCAGCTTGAGGCGCAGCCAGATCCAGCGCTCCTCGCCCGGCCAGCCCTTGTCGGCCCGGCGCGGCGCCCGGTTGGTGGAGGATTTGAAGTTCGCATTGCCATGCCCGCCATCACCGCCGCGCAGCAGGGTGATCTTCTTGCCCGGCACGTCGAGGTCGGCCAGCATCGTCTCCTGGTCGTCATCGAAGATCTGGGTGCCGATCGGCACCTTGATGTTGACGGTCGGCGCGCCGGCTCCGGTGCGATCCGAGCCCGCGCCATTGCCGCCTTTCTTGCCGCGGAAATGCTGCGTGTAGCGGAAGTCGATGAGGGTGTTGAGGTTCTGCACCGCCTCGAACACGATATCGGCGCCGCGCCCGCCATTGCCGCCATCGGGGCCGCCGTATTCGATGAAGCGCTCGCGGCGGAAGGCGACAACGCCGTCACCGCCATCGCCGGACCGGCAGTAGATCTTGGCTTGGTCGAGGAATTTCATGGGGGCTTCAAACAAGAAATGGGGGCCGGCTGGTGCCGACCCCCATCACAGACTGGAACCGGCGATCGGCGAGTTTACTCGGCGGCAACGGCCACTGGGGCGTCATCATTCGCCGGCACGACCGAGCAATGCACACGGTCGCCGGCGCGGGTCTGGAACTTCACGGTGCCGTCGATGAGGGCGAACAGGGTGTGATCCTTGCCCAGGCCGACATTGGCGCCTGGCTTCACCTTGGTGCCACGCTGGCGGACGATGATGTTGCCAGCGATGACGGCCTGGCCGCCGGACTTCTTCAAGCCGAGGCGCCGGCCCTCGGTATCACGGCCGTTGCGCGACGAGCCGCCCGCCTTCTTGTGTGCCATGGGTCGGTTTCTCCTTAGGCCGCGTTGATGGCCGATACGCGCAGCACGGTCACCGGCTGGCGGTGGCCGTTCTTGCGGCGGCTGTTCTGCCGGCGGCGCTTCTTGAAGATGATGACCGTGTCCAAACGGTCCTGGGCGATCACGGTGGCCACCACCGAGGCGCCGACGACAATCGGCGCACCGATCGTGAGGCCGCCTTCGCCGCCAACGGCCAGCACATCGGTAAAGGTGATGGTGCTGCCGGCTTCGGCCTCGAGCTTCTCCACCTTCAGCACCTGGTCGGGCTCAACGCGGTACTGCTTTCCGCCGGTGCGGATGACTGCAAACATGGTCCAACTTCCTGACTGGCGGCCGGGGCCGTCCGAAGGCGCAAGCAATAGCGAGTGGGCGCCATCGGGAAGCCCGGGGCGCCAGGAGCGCGGTTTCTAGGGCGCCCGGCCCTTCGGTGTCAATGGATCATGGCGCCTCAGCATGCCGCGAAACCCTGCGGGCGGCCATGCGCTTGCAGTGCGTGTGTTGGCGCGGCGGCGGGTGTGGTGCAGAGTCGTATCGGAAGCCCGACAGGAAGCGACGCCATGTCCGCCACGCCGTCGACCTAACGCTATATCGCCACCACCCAGGCCGATGGGCGGCTGTTGCTTCGCTTCATCTCGCGGCGCGGGGATCGCAGCCTCGGCGACGCCACGACGGTGACTGCGGCCGAGCGCGATGCGCGCGGTGTGATCTTCGAGCCGGTGGAGACGGTGGCAGCGGACCCGACCCGGATGGCCAGTCTGATGGCGTGTGTCGATGATCTCAGCCTGCGGGCGGCGCCGGCGAATGTGCGCAGCATCCGGCTGACGGCCGCCTATCTCGGGATCGCGATGGGCGATGACGAACCGCCGGCCAGCATTCAGCGCGAGTCATGGTGGATCTGGAGCTACTTGGGCCTGGTTGGCGTGCTGGCGGTGTTGCTGCTGCTGACCGGGGTTGGGCTGTTGGCGCATATGGATGGCGGGCGGCGGCTGCTGCAGCAGGTCAAGGACCTGCGGCAACAGGAGCAGGATGTTCGCAAGGACATGGCGACGCTGGCGCTGACCGAATCAATCGCGCTTGGCGTGCTGGAACGGCAGGAGGTCGGGGCGGCCGGTGCGCCGGTCAAGGTGACGGCGGTTCGGGTGACTCCGGCGTTGGCGGGCGGGATCGCCGTCCAGTTCGGCAAGACGGTCGACGAAGTCAAAGCATGGCAGGAGGCGGCACCGCTGTGCGATCGGCCGCTGCATTTGCGGGCGGGGGCGGGGGATGATGTTGAAGTGACGTTCCAGTCGGACGTGGCGCAGGGCGAGTTGGCGAAGTTTGCGCTCACCTGGTGGCGCGAGCCGGCGACGCAGAAGGCGGCGGCGATTTGCCGGCGGCATGACGATGTGCGGGTGCGGATGGCGCTGATCTATGCCGGGATGGCGGATTGGAACTGCCGCAGTCATCAGATGCACGAAGTGCTGGCACTGCCGTATGGCTGGGCGCAGTGGCTGGCAGGGGTGAAGCAGGTGGGGGAGGATGTGGCGTGCGGGGCGCCGACGATGGCGTTGCCGCCGGAGGTTGGGTTGGCGGCGTGGCGGTCGCATGAGACGGCGGTGGCGATTACTTCATCGGTGGTGGCGGCGTTCCTGTTGCCGTTGGCGTTGGGGTGTTTGGGCGGGTGTGCCTATGCGATGCGGCGGATTGATCAGAAGCTGTCGAACTGGACGCTGGAGCCGCAGGACGGGCGGCATGCGATCGTGCGGGTGGCGTTGGCTGCGGTGCTGGGCGGGTTGGTGGGGGTGGTTTGGACGTCTGGCGAGGCGGTGACGGTGGGCAGGTTTTCGCTGTCGCTGGCGGCGGCGGCGTTCTTTATCGGGTTCTCGGTGGAGCCGGTGTTCAAGCTGATCGAGAACGTGGTGATCGAGGCGTTGATCAAGAAGGCGACGCCGACGGGCGTGGGGAAGACGGGTCAGTAGACCGCCGAGGCGAGGCGGCCGGCGGCGGGCTTGGCTTCGGCGACGCTGGCTGCGAGGTCGGCCAGGTATTCCGGGCGGGCGGGTTCGTGCAGCAGGGACATCATCAGGTGCAGGCCCGGGGGGGTGCGGACCATGCCGGGGACCCAGTCTCGGGCGGTCATGCCGGCGGCGATGGAGTCGGCGTCCTTTTCGGCGGTGCCGAAGGCGAGGATGGAGAGGTCGGGTTTGCCGTACACTTGCATGCCGGGGATGGCTTCGATGCCGGTGATGTAGGCGTCGCGCATGGTGAGCATGCGTTCGGCGATCTGCATGTATCCGGCGCGGCCGAGGAAGTTCAGGACGGCCCAGGCGGCTGCCACGCCGCCGCCCGGCCGGGTGCCGACGAGGGTGTTGGTGGTGAAGCGGCCGTTTGGCCAGACGTCGAGGTCCAGCGCTTGGGCGGCGTGTTTTTCGGCGTCGCGGTAGAAGACGGTGCTGGCGGGTTTTGGGCAGAAGGCGAATTTGTGCAGGTCGGCACTCAGGGACATCACGCCGGGGTTCTTGAAGTCGAAATCGGGGATGGGGCGGCCCAGGGCTTTGGCGAAGGGGGCGAAGTAGCCGCCGACGCAGGCGTCGACGTGGAGCCAGATGTTCTTGCGTTGGGCGAGGTCGGATAGGGCGGGGATGGGGTCGACGACGCCGTAAGGGAAGCAGGGGGTGCTGCCGACGAGCATGATGGTGTCGGCGTCGGTGGCGGCTGCCATGGCTTCGGGGTCGGCGCGGAGGTCTGGGGTTATCGGGGTGCGGCGGACTTCGAGGTCCATCAGGTGGGCGCCTTTTTCGAAGGCGGGGTGGGCGGTGAGGGGGGCTACGATGTTGCCGCGGTGGGTGGGGTTTTGGCGTTTGGCGCGGTTCCAGTCGCGGCAGGCCTTGATGGCCATGACGATGGATTCGGTGCCGCCGGAGGTCATGTTGCCAGCGGCGGATTCGGGGGCGTGGAAGAGGTTGAGGGCCATGGCGATGACTTCCTCCTCCATGCGTTTGAGGGAGGTGAAGGCACGTTTGGCGCCGAGGGCGTTTTCGGTGAAGAAGGCCATGAAGGCGTCACGGCCGACTTCGGCGACGGCGGGGGTGGCGCCGAAGACGT
>CAXNGD010000022.1:0-15000 GCA_964201575.1 Acetobacterales bacterium
CCTTGAAATAGCCATAGGTGCCGAGGCGCTGTTGCGGCCATACAGGCTGATCGGGCGGTTCGCCCAGTCGCCGGTCATGCCAACCTGGCCCCAGGTGTTGATCTCGCCCTGCGCGCCACCGCGGCGGGTTTTGGAGAAGATCGCGTCGACCTGCTGCAGGGTGAGGCAGGCGATCGGGTTGTCCTTGTGGACATACACCGCCAGCGCGTCGACGGCGCCGCGGATGGCGCTGGGCGGATAGCCGAACTTCTGCTGGAAGGCATCGATCTCGCGCTGGTTCATCGGGCGCGACATCGGGCCGAACTGCGCGGTGCCGGCCACCAGGGCGGGCGGCGCGGTGGAGCTGCCCTTGCCCTCGATCTCAAGCTTCACGTTCGGGTAGAGGGCCGAGAAACCCTCGCTCCACAGCGTCATCAGGTTGTTCAGCGTGTCGGACCCGATCGACTTCAGGTTGCCGGAAATCCCGGAGGTCGCCGCGTAGCGCGGCAGGTCCGGGTCGACCGGAACGGCCTGGGCGAAGACGAGGCCGGGCAGGCCAGCAAGCGCCGTCGCCGCCAGGAGAGCGCGGAAGGTGAGCATGTGGGTTCCTCTCTGCAATTAGAATCTGGACCCAGGCAACCTGATCGGCCGCCGGGCGCCGGGTTCCATGACGTTCTAGCGTGCACCGAAAGCTTCGTGTGTTGCGGAATTATGAAGTTGATGGTCCGGAACTGGCCATGGCGTCGGATGTGGTATCTATAGGTCCACGCATCCGGCGAAACGCTGCGCCGGCCTCGTCGCCATGCAGGCCGGCGGGCCTTGCGGCCTAGGGTCGATACGTCTGCGTCGACGCTGGACCATCGCACAAAAATTTGACTATGATGGAAATATGGAAATAGATTCGGCGACCGCCATGCTATCCGCCCTGGCGCAGGAGACGCGGCTGGAGCTGTTCCGCATGCTCGGCGCGCAAGGCGCCACTGGCCTCGCGGCCGGCGACATCGCTCACAGGCTCAAGATCCCCGCCTCCACCGCCTCATTCCATCTCACGGCGATGGAGCGTGCCGGGCTGCTGCAAGCGACGCGCCAGGGGCGGAGCGTCATCTACGCGGTGCGCCACTTCGCGGTGCGCGAGCTGATGGCCTTCCTGGCCGAGCCGCTGGGCGAAACCCTCCCTGGCATGCGCGAGGACATCGCCGCGATGCTGCCGGCACCGGCCATCGCCGGGATGCAGCCGGCGTTCAATGTCCTGTTCCTGTGCACGGCGAATGCCGCCCGGTCGATCATGGCGGAAGCCATCCTCAACCGCGTCGGCGCGGGCCGATTCAATGCCTATTCCGCCGGGTCAGCGCCCGCGTCCGGCCCGAACCCGATCGTGATCGCCAGGCTTGCGGCGCTGGGCCACGACACCGCGTCGTTGCGGAGCAAGCGCTGGGACGATTTCGCGCGGCGCGAGGCACCGCGGATGGATTTCGTCATTGCGCTGTGCGACACGCTGGACGGCCAGGCCTGTCCCGATTTCGGCCAACGCGCCATCACCTGCTCCTGGCCGCTGCCGGACCCGGCGAAATTCGGCGGCAGCCCAGTCGAACAAGCGACGATGCTCAACGAACTGTACGCCAGCCTGCTGCGGCGGATTCTCATTTTCATCAACCTGCCATTCTCCGCGCTCGACCGCCTGGCGGTTCAACGACGCATGGATGAACTCGGCAATGCGGTAAGGGCCTGAAACCATGCGCGTCGGCATCAACGGCATGGGCCGTATCGGGCGGCTCTCACTTCGCGCGGCACTAGGGGCGGCGGACCGCCAGCCCGACGATCCGCGCCACGGCAATCGGCTGGATGTCGTTCATCTGAACGAGATCAAGGGCGGCATCGGCGCCATAGCGCACCTGCTGGAGTTCGACAGCGTGCAGGGGCGCTGGCGCACGGAGATTGGCGCCGAGGCCGACCGCATCCGGATCGGCGAACGGCGCCTGACCTTCTCGGAGCACGCCCGCGCCGCTGACATTCCCTGGGCTGACCTGGGCGTGGACGTGGTGCTGGAATGCACCGGGAAGTTCCTGACGATCGAGACGCTGCAGGGTCATCTGGACCGCGGCGCGAAGCGCGTGATTGTTGCCGCCCCGGTGAAGGTGGACACGGTGCTGAACGTGGTGGTGGGGGTGAACGAGCATCTGTACGACCCCCATCGCCACCCGATCGTCACCGCCGCCTCCTGCACCACCAACTGCCTCGCCCCGGTGGTGAAGGTGGTGCACGAGGCGATCGGCATCCGCCACGGCCAGATCACCACCATCCACGACCCCACCAACACCAACGTGGTGGTCGACGCGCCCCACAAGGACCTGCGCCGCGCCCGCAGCGCCATGCTCAGCCTTCAGCCCACCACCACGGGCAGTGCAACGGCGATCGCGCTGATCTACCCGGAACTGAACGGCAAGCTGAACGGCCACGCGGTGCGTGCGCCGGTGCTGAACGCATCGCTGACCGACTGCGTGTTCGAGATGAAGCGCGAAACGACGGCCGAGGAGGTGAACGCCCTGTTCCGCGCCGCCGCCGCCGGAGAACTGGCCGGCATCCTCGGCTTCGAGGCACGGCCGCTGGTCTCGGCGGACTACGCGCGCGACACGCGCAGCAGCATCGTGGACGGTCTCAGCACCATGGTGACCGACGGCACCATGCTGAAGGTCTATGCCTGGTATGACAACGAGATGGGCTATGCCTGCCGCATGGTCGACTTGGCCTGCCATATCGCGGGGCGCGGCCTGTGAGCGGGGCGGCGTCCAGCGCCGGCGTGCGCAACTACGCGATCATCACTACGGCGTATTTCCTGTTCACGCTGACGGATGGCGCCATCCGGATGCTGGTGCTGCTGCATTTCTACCGCCTCGGCTACACGCCGTTCATGCTGACGAGCCTGTTCCTGCTCTACGAGGCGGCCGGCATCGTCACCAACTCGATCGGCGGCTGGCTGGCGGTGCGGTTCGGTATTCCGCGCATGCTCGCCTGCGGGATCGGGCTGCAGATCGCCGGGCTTCTGCTGCTGTCGGTACTCGATCCCGGCTGGGGCGCCGCGCTGTCGGTCGCCTGGGTGGTGGGCGCACAGGGTTTGTGCGGCATCGCCAAGGACCTCACCAAGACCGCCTCCAAGAGCGCGATCAAGGCGACGGCAGGGGACGGCGCCGGTCAGTTGTTCCGCTGGGTGGCTTGGTTTACCGGCTCTAAGAACGCAACCAAGGGGATCGGCTTCTTCGCCGGTGGCGCGCTGCTGCAGGCGGTGGGATTCCGGCCCGCGCTCTGGCTGATGGCAGCGATGCTGGCGGTCGTCTTCGTGCTCGCCTGGACTCTCCTGCCGACCGGCTTGGGCAAAGCAAAGGCCTCGCGCAGCGTGCGCGAATGGTTCGCTCGGTCGTCGGCGGTAAATTTGCTCGCCGCCGCGCGAGTCTTCCTGTTCGGCGCGCGCGACGTTTGGTTCGTCGTCGGCCTGCCAGTATTCCTCTACGGCGCAGGCTGGAACTTCACCGCGGTCGCCGGCTTCCTCGCCCTGTGGACCATCGGGTACGGCGGGGTGCAGGCGATGGCGCCCACCCTGGTGCGCCGCAGTGCGGATGGGCTGAGCCGCGAGGTGCCCGAGGCCCGACTGTGGAGTGCCGCGCTCGCCGCCATTCCGCTGGGCCTGGCCCTGGTGCTGTGGCTCGCGCCCGGCCCGCGGCCCGACCTTGTTCTGGTGGGCGGGCTCTGTCTGTTCGGACTGGCCTTTGCGGTGATGTCCTCGCTGCATTCCTACCTCGTGCTCGCCTACGCAGGGTCCGAGAAGGCCGCCGAGGATGTGGGCTTTTATTACGCGGCGAATGCGGCCGGCCGGCTCATCGGCATCGTGATGTCCGGTGCCCTGGCCCAGTGGGGTGGGATCGTCGCCTGCCTGTGGGGATCGACAGCCATGTTGGGACTGTGCTGGATGCTCACACTGCTCCTACCCTCCCAACTCCCCGAACAGGCTGCAATTGCTGAATGAACGTCTTTGAACGCTACCTGACCCTGTGGGTCGCGATGTGCATGGCCGCAGGCATCGGCATGGGCTGGCTGTTTCCACCCCCGTTCCAGGCACTGGGCCGGGCGACGATCGCGCAGATCAATATCCCCATCGCCGTGCTGGTCTGGCTAATGATCGTGCCAATGCTGCTGCGCATCGACCCTGCGGCACTGCGTCGGGTGGGACGGCACTGGCGCGGCATTACGGTCACGCTCGGCATCAACTGGCTGGTGAAGCCTTTCTCGATGGCGCTGCTGGGATGGCTGTTCATTGGCTGGCTGTTCCGTCCCCTACTGCCTGCCGGCCAAATCGACAGCTACATCGCCGGGCTGATCCTGCTGGCCGCCGCGCCATGCACGGCCATGGTGTTCGTCTGGTCAAACCTGGTCGACGGAAACGCGGAGTTCACCCTATCGCAGGTTGCGGTGAACGACGCGATCATGTTGGTTGCCTTTGCGCCCATCGTTGGCCTGCTGCTCGGTATTTCGGCTATCGCCGTGCCGTGGGACACTCTGGCGCTGTCGGTGGTGTTGTTCATCCTTGTCCCGCTGGTGATCGCCCAGGCTTGGCGCAGCCGCCTCCTGGCGACGGGTGGTCCCAAGGCGCTCGACCGCATGCGAGACGCTTTGGGCCCGGTCTCGATCTGCGCCCTGCTGGCGACGCTGGTGCTCCTGTTCGCGCTGCAGGGGCAGCAGATCATCGGCCAGCCCCTCGTGATCCTTCTGCTCGCCGTGCCGATCCTGATCCAGGTCTACTTCAACGCGGGCTTGGCGCTGTTCCTCAACCGGCAGTGTGGCGAGAGCTTCGCGGTCGCTGCGCCCTCAGCGTTGATTGGGGCGAGCAACTTCTTCGAGCTGGCCGTGGCCACCGCGATCGCGCTGTTCGGCTTCGAGAGCGGTGCCGCCCTGGCCACCGTGGTCGGCGTTCTGGTCGAGGTGCCCGTCATGCTTTCAGTTGTTGCGATCGCTCGCCGCCTCCGACCCGGTTGGCCGAAAGCCGCCTAGGCTGCTCACACACAACCCGTCGATACGCCGATCGTTACCAGAGAGGGTTGGTGCCCGGCTCCGACCGCTACGCCACCTACCTGGGAGCGAACCGCTCTCCACCGGTGAGACAGCCTGGAAAACCCCAGGTTTCCTGCGGGTTTGCGAGATGGACTCGGGGCTCCGCGAGCGCAACGAACGCCCGAATCTCTCTCTGAAGGGCCAATTCTCTCCGCGACCTGGGGCTATGGGGGTTTCGGCCCCAGGTCATAAGAGATTGAAAATCCTCATATTATTGGCGCGCATGCGTACCGAAAGTTCGAATCTCGCTTGGCCCGCCAATTTTCTCACCAAGCAGGTTCTCCGTTCGTTCGACGGGCCAGAAAAAGCCCAGTGTTCCTGCGGTTTTCCGGGCGAAGCTGTTGACCGCCATGGGTGCAACGAAGGCCGAAATCTGCTCTCTGACGGCCGGGTGTCTCCGGACCTGTGGACTGGCGTGATTTAGTACGCTTCTCGAAAACGATGATAATTCAATGAGTTGTCGGTGTGCTGCGAGGTGCCGAGTTCGACAAACCTATCGACCGTGCGAGAGGGGCGGGGATCGAAAACCGACTCGTCCCAGTACGTGTTGTATGCGGACCTCATGCTGTCCACTCAGCCGACAGCGCCTCGGCCTGCTGCAGGACGTTTTGCACCGCGGCGTCTAAATTGCCTGCAGGCGACAGCGTCCACGCGACGGACAGCGGATCCAGGTTGGCGCCGCATCTGTCCCCACGGGCACATTCGTCTTGGTCGTCGTAACTCCGCTGTCGCCGATCAGGCGCGTAGCTCCCTTCCCATCACATGCCGGGCGCACCACCCCGGCCCACGCCAAATACGGTGTTTCCCCAGGGCATCTTGCGCTGCACGTCCGGGTGCGAGACGAACACCCTTGAGCCGACTTTGCTATGCTGCAAACCTGAGCAACGCTAGTATTGCCCAATTCTTAGCACGCAATCGCGGTGGAGGACGAACGCTGTGGATAATGACGACAAACAGGTGAAGGTGTGGCTTGAAAAGCAGTCGCCACAGAAACTTCCAGCAGGCCGCGCATATGGTGCCGACAGCCTCCGCGAATGGAGCAATGGCCGGCAAGTCGGTTACTACGGCCCAGATGGACTAACCGGGACAAACCGGCAAACTCAGAAATACTCGAAGAGGGGCAAAGGGACGCTCGTCGACGACTGAGGCCCGTTAACCTATGTGCCAATCGAACGCTACTGCGAGGGCAAATTTTCTCTCTCTAGGTAAATACAATAGGCATTTGCAAGCCAATAATATCAATTTATGGAGGCCGAGTGTCTCGTTGGACTGGCGACCCTGAGGTTGGACCCGTTTTGGAAGCTGGCGATGCCTGGCGGGAGCGGTGTTTCCTTGGCTCAACTTCTATCCTGACAGATGGAGCGCTTTGGACACTTCTGAATCTGAATGACCTGCTGACGCGCTATGCCGACCATCCGATTGCCGGCAAGCGCGACTTTCTCGACAAATTCGAAGAACAATTGAGCGGAGCGCCAGCCGCCACCATTCGGCTCGCGGCCGAGGTCTTGTGGCTCCTGCACCTGTTCCCGAGCGGGCGCACGCTGTCCGGGCATACTAAGCGGGAGCAGATTTCCAAGGTTTGGTCCTGGTCGGGCGAAGCCGCTCCCGACAGCCCGTTCCTCGATGACGCGCACCTGCGTGGCGTCGGCCATCCAGGGACGGCGTACTTCACGCACCGGCCGTCGGAGTACGAATATCTGATCCGCGTCTTTGTGGCCTTCAAATCCCTGCCGGCGGCCGAGCAAGGGCGGCTGCTCCAGGAGGACGTGCCTTGGACATTCATGACTTGGCTGGACGGTCAGCCCGGATCGGATCGCCGCCTCACGCGTGGTGCGATCCTGTACTTCCTGTTCCCGGATCACCTCGAACGGAATCTCTCGAAGGACCACAAGCGGCAGATTTATGCGTCGCTGAAAAGCAAGCTTGCTGCCGACGATGTGATCAAATCCCGCACGCCGAACATCGGCAGCGGTGCGGAGTTCCGCCGGCCGCCCCTCGCCTGGGTGCCGGTGCGGATCGTGCTGTCGCAGCCCGCCGACGCGGTGCCCGGTTTTGGCGCGCCCGGCGGCCGGGCCGGGGGGATCGAGGCCATCCTGCGGGCGGCGGAGATCGTAGGCTTCGTCCCGCAGCGCGGCGACGAGCTTCGCATCGATGGCCGCGTGTGCAGCGTCGAGGCGGCGCGGCCGGACTCGCTAGGGATCACGTGGCGCCTTGTGCTGTCCGAGGCATGACCGCCGCAGCGCCCGACCCGGCGATCGGGGCCTGTTGCCACCCGAAGCCCCGCGCGGCCGAACAGCGCCTCGGTCAGCGCATGCAGCGTCGGCTTGCACGCCCAGCCAACGCCGCGCCGGGCGACGATCGACGCGGCCAGCCACTTCGCCGTCGGTTTGCGTGCCATCCTGCCTGCTACATCGCCTTCCAGTCGGCAAACTGCTCAAAGGCGAAGGCCGCGCGATAGATCGTCGGTTCGTCGAAATGCTTGCCCACCAGCATCATCGACACCGGCAGCCCGTCCGACATGCCGCAGGGAATGGCCATCGCCGGATGGTGGGTGATGTCGAACGGCGCCGTGTTGGAGATCATGTTCAGCGCGCGCTCGACATACAACTCCCGCGACGCGTCCGGCCCCGGCAGCTTCGTGGCCTTGATCGGCGTGGTCGGCATCAGCAGCAGGTCGTAGCTGGACAGCGCCGCGTCGTAGGCAGCGGTCAGCCGGCGCGTGATGTTCATCGCCTTACCGTAATAGCGGCTGCCGTGGTATTTGCGGATATAGGTGCCGAGCATGGTCAACAGCTTGGTGGTCTCGGACATCTCGTTGGCCCGGGCGCGCCAGCCACGATGGAAATCCATCAGGCTGGTGACGTACAGGTCCGGCCGGCTGACGCCATAACCGTCGCCCCACATCATCGTCTGGGTCAGGCCCTCGACGCCGATCGGCAGCCACAGGGCAGGACCGGCCATGTGCATCGGGATCGACACTTCGCTGATGTCGGCCCCAAGGCGTGCGAGCGTGGCGGCCGCTTCGCGCACTTTGGCGTTGACGTCGGCCTCGGCGTTGGCCTGCTGGAACCCCTCGGTGACCACGCCGATGCGCATCCCCTTCACCCCGCCTGCCAGCATGCTGGCATAGCGGTGGGTCTTCACGTCGTACTGCCGCGGGTCATAGCCGTCGGGGCCGGCCAGCACCTCCAGCAACAGCGCGTTGTCGGCCACATTGGCGGTGATCGGGCCGACATGGTCGATATAGATCTCGATCGGCATGATGCCGGTGTACGGCACCAGGCCGTGTGTCGCCTTCATGCCGTAGGTGCCGCAGAACGACGACGGCATGCGGATCGAGCCGCCCTGGTCGCCGCCGAGCGCCATGTCCACTTCGCCCAGGGCAACCAGCACGGCGCTGCCGGAAGATGAACCGCCGGCCGAATAACCCATCTTGTGGGGGTTGTGCACCGGCCCGGTGGCGTTGGTGTGACTGCCGCCCGACAGGCAGAAATTCTCGCAATGCGCCTTGCCGACGATGGTGCCGCCGGCGTCGAGAATGCGCTGGACGACGGTGGCGTCGATGTCGGGCACATAGCCTTCCAGCGTGGCCGCCCCGTTCATCATCGGCACGCCGGCCAGCATGATGTTATCCTTGAGCACGATGCTCTTGCCCTTCAGCTTGCCCTCGGCCGCCCCAGGCACCGTGGTTTTGATGTACCAGGCGTTGCGCGGATTCTCCTCGCCCATCGGTCGATAGCCCGGCGTGCGGGGATAGCGGACCGCCGGCAGGTTGTCGGCCATCGCATCGACCAAATTGTAGGCGGCAATGCTGGGGCGCAGCAGCTCGACGAACGAGGCCACGTCGGCGGCGGTCAGCGAAAGCCCGACCTCGTCGGCGATGTCGAGCAGCTGGGACGGGGTCGGAAGCTGGACAGCCATGAAGTTCTCCGGTCGGGTTGCGGCGGTTCAGGGGGCGAGGTAGCGGAGCAACTGCGGATCGTCGCGGACCGCGCTGGAGGCGCCTTCCAGCGCCACCGATCCGCGATCCATCACATACGCATACTGTGCCACGCGCAGCGCGAGTTCGATGTGCTGCTCGACCAGCAGCACGCTCATGCGTTGCGCGAGCAGCGTCAACCGGTCGGCGATCTCCTCGATCACGCCGATCCAGACACCCTCGGTGGGTTCGTCGAGCATCAACAACGATGGACGGCCCAGCAGCGCCCGGCCGATCGCCAGCATCTTGCGCTCGCCGCCGGACAGTGTGGCCGCAGTCTGATCCAGCCGCTGCGCCAGCTTGGGGAAGAAATCCAGCACCTCGTCGATGCCGTCGCCCTTCGGCTGGCTGATCGCGCCCAGGCGCAGGTTCTCGCGCACCGTCAGCGTGCCAAAGATCGCGTGTTCCTGCGGCACATAGCCGATGCCGCGGCGGGCGCGGCGCTGGGTCGGTTCGTCGCGGGCCTCCTGGCCGTCGAAGCCGATGATGCCGCTGCTCACCGGCAACTCACCGGCCAGGGTCTTCAGCAGGGTGGTCTTGCCCGCGCCGTTGCGGCCGAGGATCGCCACGGCACCGCGCCGCGGCACGGTGATGGCCATGTCGAACAGCACCTGGCTGCGCCCGTAGCCAGCATTGAGGCCGCTGACGGTGAGGATCGGCGTCTGGTCAGACACGGCTGGTATAGACCTCCTGGATGCTCGGCGAGTTCTCGATCTCCTCCACCGTGCCGTCGCCGAGCACGCGGCCCTGGTCCAGCACGGTCAGCCGATCGCAGATATTCTTGATGAAATCGAGGTCGTGCTCGACGATCAGCAAGGCGCATTCAGCCTTGATCGGCAGCAGCAGTTCACCGGTGACGCGGCGTTCCTCCGGGCTCATGCCGGCGGTCGGTTCGTCGAGCAGCAGCAGCTTTGGCCGGGGTGCCAGGGCCATGGCGATTTCCAGCCATTGCTGCTCCCCGTGGCTGAGTTCGCCGGCCAGATCGTCCGCCCGGTCGGCCAGGCGAAAGCGGTCGAGCCACTGCATCACCTGGCCATGCAGGCCACGCCGGGTGCGCGACTGGATCAGCGACCACGGCCCCTGGGCCGATTGCAGTGGGAGCAGGACGTTGTCATAGACCGACAGTTCGTGCAGCACCGCGGTGATCTGGAACTTCAGGCTCAGCCCGGCCCGCGCGCGCGCATAAGGCGGGGCGGTGGTGATGTCCTGACCGTCGAAACGGATTGTGCCACCTGACGGGAAATGGGCGCCGGCGATGGCCTTGAGCAACGTGCTCTTGCCGGAGCCATTTGGTCCGATCAAGCCGTGGAAGGTGCCAGCCTCGACCTTGACGTCGATGCTCTCCAGCGCTCGCAGCGCCCCGAACAGCTTGCTGAGCCCAGCGACCTCCAGCAGCGCCATGCGCTCACGCCTCCGGTTTGCGGGGCATGCGCGCACCGTACGAGCCGATGCGCTCACGCGTCGACACGATCAACCCCAGCAGCCCGGTCGACTGGAACATCACCACCACCAGCAGCACGAGGCCGAGGATAACCGGCCAGAACGAACGGATGGCGGCGGTGTCGGACAGGAAGTAGCTCAGCAGTTCGATGGCGGCGGTGCCGATCACCGGCCCGATCAGGGTGCCCGCGCCGCCGAACAGGCAGTAGATGACCGCGGTTGTCGACAGGCCGGGGCCCATGTTGCCGGGGCCGATGAAGCCCTGGTGGTAGCTGTAGAGTGCGCCCGACAGCCCGGCGATGCCGCCCGCGAAGGAAAACACCAGCGCCTTGTAGACCTGAATTCGATAGCCAAAGAAGGCGAGGCGTTCCTCGTTCTGCCGCATGCCGGCCAGCACCAGGCCGAACTGCGACCGCATCAGCCCGCGGCTGGCGAGATACACCAGCGCCAACAGCGCCAGCGCCAGCGAATAGAACGCCACGCCCTCGACAAACTCGTACTGGCCGAGTTGCAGCAGCTTGACCGAGGACAGCCCGTTGCCCGCGCCAACATACTGCCAGCCCGACACCAACCGCTCGGCCGCGTACGACCCGGTCAGGGTACCGAGGGCGACGAAGATGGCGGTGGGCGTCTTGCGCCCAAGCAGCAGGAACATCGCAAATATAAACGACAGCGCGGTGCCGGTGAGGATGGCCAGCGGCAATACGCCCCAGATATGGCTGAAGCCGAGATCACGCCCGACGAGTGCTATGACATAGCCCGAAACGCCGAAAAACAGCGCCTGGCCGAAGGACATGATGCCGGAGTATCCCCAGCACAAATCGAAGCTGATCGCGAACATCGACAGGATCAGCACGTTGGTCATCAGTGTCATCAGATCGGGCCGCTCGCTCAGCACGAACGGCACGACCAGCAGGGCGGCCAGACAGCCCAGCTCGACGATCGGCAGGACGCGGAGGGGTCGCCCCCTCCGCACCACGCCACGCGCCGTGCTCACGACAGGAAATCCATCAGCATTCCCGCGGATCGACCATGTCGGATTTGCTGATGACGTCATAGCGGGTCTTGCCGCCCGCCACCTTGCACTGCGCGATGTACATGTTCATCTTGCAATGATACTTGCCGGGCACCATCTCGGCGCCGCCGCCGGGACCGTTGGCCAGCTTGGCGCTATCCATCGCCGCCGCCACCGCCTCGCGGCTGAGGTCACCCTTGGTCTGCCGCACCGCGGCTTCGTAGAACTTCACGCCGCGATACATGCCGGTCGCCGCACTGCCGGCGGTGAACAGGTACTTGGTGTCGGGGAATTTCTTGGCGTAATCGACCTGCAACTGCTTGCTGAAGGGGTCGTCGATCGACTGGAAATAGTCCAGGCAACTCAGCAGCCCGTCCATCTCGGCGGCCGGGTGATAGTTGAGCAGATTCTCATCGTAGTAGACGCAGGCCAGCACGCCGCCGTTCTTCTGGAAGCCGGATTCGTGGAGCTGCTTGACGAACGGCTGCAGGCCCGGCGGGATCACCGTGTTGAACACGCAGTCAACGCGGCCGTCCTTGATCTTGGCGATCGTGGCCGAGTACTCGGCCTGGTCGAGCGGATAGTACTCCTCGAACACCACCTCGCCGCCATTTGCCTCGATCACCTTGCGGGCGTATTTGTTGAGCAGCTGTGGCCAGACATAGTTGGCCGACGGCATTGCGAAGCGCTTCTTGCCCAGCGTCTTGATGATGTAGGGGATCAGCTTGTCGCATTGCTGCGCCGGCGTCGGCCCGGTGTTGAACAGAAACTTGGTGCATTCCTGGCCTTCATAGAGCTGCGGATAGATGTACAAGGTGCGGCCGCGATTGACGATCGGGTCCTTGATGGCCTGGCGCATCGCACTGGTGATGCCGCCCAGCACGACGTTGACCTTGCGCTCCTGGATCAGCCGGCGGACGTTGCCGACGGCGATCTTCGGGTCCGACGCGGTGTCTTCCAGGTACAGCTCGATCGGCTGGCCGTTGATGCCACCGGCCTTGTTGATCTGCTCGACGACGAACTGGGCGACCTGCCAGTTGGCGTTGCCCGACGGCGCGATGGCACCGGTGATGTCGGTGGCGATGCCCATCTTGATCGGGCCGGCCGCATGCGCCCATTTCGGTTGGAGCAGCCAACCGGTTGCCGTCCCGCCCACCCATCCGGCGGTGCTCAGCGCTGCAGCGCCGCTCAGGAATCGGCGGCGCGACGGGCTGCTCGGCTGCCTTGCATCGTCCATGGTCAGTCTCCCTTGATTGTTAAAGTCGTCCGACGGTGATGAACCCCTGCGGTCGCAGCTTCACGAATACCAGTGCGATCACGAAGACCAGCGGATCGGCGAGCACCGGGATCACCACCCAGGGTAGGCCGGATGCCATCATTCCCACCACGGCCGCACCAAGCACCGGCCCCTCGAAAGTGCCGACGCCACCCAGCATGACCGACAGGAAGGCCTGTACCAGGAAGCGGATGCCGATATCGGCCGACAGCTGGTACAGCGGCACGATCAGCGCGCCGGCGAGCCCAGCCAGCGCGGAGCCGAAGGCGAAGGTCAAGGCGTACAGGCTGGTCGTCGAAATGCCGCAGCTGCGCGCCAGCATGGGGTTCTCCAGCGAGCCGCGAATGCGCAGGCCGATCGAGGTGCGCGCCAGCATCAGCCAACTGGCGCTGATCACCACCAGGGTGATGACGATGATCAGGCTGCGCCAGATCGAGAAGTTCATCTCGCCAATCGAGAAGGCTCCCTCGATAGGTTCGGGGATCGACTTGTAGTGTCCGCCCAGCAGTCCGCGCACAATCTCGCGAATGACCAGACCGATCGCATAGGTTCCGAGCATCGCAATGATTGGCGTGTTGTAGAACCGCTTGATGATGGTGCGCTCCATCACCAGGCCGAGCAAGCCCACCACGAAGGGTGCGGCGATGACGCCGGTCCACAGGCCGAAGCCAGCCTCGTTGGCCAGGAACACGGTGTAGGCGCCCAGCAGCACGAACTCGCCATGGGCGAAGTTGAAGATGCCCATCATGCTGGCAATCACGCCAAGGCCAAGCACGATCAGCACCATGACCGATGAAAATGACAGAATATCGAACGCGAGCTTGACAGCTACATCCATCGTAATTTCCGCGCGCGATTGTCGGGCAATATAACACTGCGGATCAGTACCATCCTGGCCGGGCCCCGCTGCCAAGCATCTCGTCATAGACGTCGGTGCGCCGGTCGCGCATCACCTGGTTGAAGTCGTTCCAGTTTCGCTGGCGCCGGGCATCGGCAAGGTCCACCGCGGCGTAGACGATTTCCTCGCAGTCGCGGCTGGCCGGGCCGGCCACCGGCCAACCCGATGGTCCGACGATCAGGCTCTGACCCTCGAACAACTGGCCGCGCTCCACGCCGACGCGATCGGCGCACGCAATGAACAGCGAGTTCGAGTGGGCGGCCGCCATGACCAGGATATTCGCCATTGCCTCGCGCTTGGGATCCTGGCCGGGAATTGGCACCCAATTGGTCGGGACGCAGACGATATCCGCGCCCTGCAGAGCGCATAGCCGATACGTCTCAGGAAACCACCCATCATAGCATATCGCCATGCCGATCCGCCCGATCGGCGTCCGATAAACCGGGAAACCGAGATCACCCGGTTCGAAATACAGGTTCTCGGCGGCCCACAGATGCACCTTGCGAAAGCTGCCGATATAGCCATCGGGACCGATGAGGACGGCGCTGTTGTAGAGGACCGGCCCGGCGCGCTCGGCGATGCCGGCCACGATATGCAAGCCCCGCCGTGCGGCGATCTCGCACCAAGCCTGCGTCGTCGGGCCGTCGGGCACGGCTTCGGCCAGGGCGAAGGCCTCGGCGCGGCTCTCGAACACATAGCCGGAATTGCACAGTTCCGGAAGCACGATCAACCGCGCGCCACGCTCAGCGGCCTGCTCGATAAGGGCGAGGGAGCGCGCCACGTTGGCGGCTTTCTCACCAACCACCGGCGCCGTCTGGATGCAGGCAATCTCGATGGAACTCTCCGCCACCACGAACGTCTCCCCATGCCAGAGAAGGATAAACGTAACCTCCCAGGTAGGCCATGCAAATGAGATCTGCAAGCGAATTTGTACCAGAAAAACGCTACGAACGTGAGCTAGTGGATCGCACCTGACGTTTGAATCCCGGCGATTTGGCGGAAGGCTGCCGCTTCGATCGGATTCCCGCGGGCACCAAGCGTAAGATTCTATCCACTAGCAGCCTGTCGGAGTGGAGTAACTGATCATTCGGTCTGCACGAGTATCGATTGAGTTGGTTGGTGATCTGTGGCGCGGCGTAGGATGGTCGGAGCCGTGCTTGAGATGATTTTTGCTGTCTCGATCGTGCGGTGTCGTGCGGCGCGGGCGTTCAAGCGGCGCGCGGCTGGCACGATCTGGGTCAGATCGGGCCCGCCAGGACGAACATCCGCTTGATGTTCCACGCCATGGTCACGAGGCTCCACTCACCGCGAAC